>CALAED010000466.1 GCA_937891035.1 uncultured Thermomonosporaceae bacterium
TGGTGCGGAGCCTGCGGGTTCTGCTTTTGCGGGCTCTGCTGCTGCGGGTTCTGCTGCTGCTGCGGGGCCTGTGGCGGCTGGGCCGCGATGGCCGCGGCGATCGCGTCGAGCTGGGCCTGGTTCAGCGTGGACAGGGTGGAAACCTTCGACAGGTCCAGGTCGGACGCACCGGCGATCTTGGAGGCGTCGAGCTTGCCGAGCGTGTTCAGGACCTGGGCCACGTCGTCCTTGGACAGGTCGGGCTGCTTGGCAACGATCGCGTCGGCGAGCTGCTGCGTCTTGGCCGTGTCCAGGTTGGACGCACCGGCGATCTTGGTCAGGTCGGCCTTCTGGATCGCGAGCAGGATCCGAGCCACGTCCTCCTTCGTGAGGTTGGACGTGTGGGACCTCACGGACGCGCGGGACTCTATGGACACCTGGGACTCCGTGAACGCGCCGGACTCCATGGATGCGTCGGTCGCGTCCGCTGCGTTGGACGCCTCGGCCGCTTTGGCAGCACTGGGCACCTTGGCCAGGAACGCATCCATGGCGGCGCGCGCCTGCGACTCGTTGAGCGAGCTCAGTTCGGGCAGCGAGCTGAGGTCGGCCTTGACCAGGTTCGGCGACTTGTCCAAGAGCGCCACGAGCAGCGCGGCGGCCATGTCCGCCTCGTACTTGGACAGGTGAGGATGCTGGGCCAGGATCTCGTTCGCGATGATGGCTTGGGCCTTGGCCTGATCGGACTTGGCCAGCCCGGCCAGCTTGCGCTGCTCGAGCTTGGACGCGTCGGGTAGTTTCCGGAGGATGTCCGCGAGCTTGGTCTGCGACGCGAATCGCATCTGCTTCAGCAGAGCGGCCGCGTCGGTCTTGGAAAAGAGTGCGGAAAGGGCCAGCACCGGACTCGGCGTCGGGTCGCCCTGAATGCTGGTGAGGCGATGCTGGACCACCTGGTTAACGTCGGCGCTTGCCTGACCGGCTCCGAAGCCGAAGGCGACGGCGCAGCTGAGCCCAAGGGCGAGGGCGCTAACAGGTTTTCTTGCTGTCATGTGTCCGAATTCCTCCTGCGGAGGCGATCGTCGGTCATGCGGCAACCGAGGATCGCCGGCCGCTTGTCAGGTGACCGATGTCGTTTTGTGATCGGCCTGTCACACTCAGTGATCATTACCTGGACCGCTGCCGAAGTAACGGAATGATCGGCAAAGGGGTGGTCAGGGTCCGGCACATTCTGTAAGGGCATCACCTGCCCGGTTGATCGTGGGCGACGCTTAGACTCCCGGGATGCGTGTGCTGCTGTTGTCCACCGCCGACACCGAGTTGCTCGCCGCCCGGGCGGCCGGCGTCGGCTACCTGACCGCTAATCCCGCGCGGCTCGACGCCGCCGACCTGGCCCGGCTGACCGAAGCCGCCGACGTGGTGGTCGTCCGGCTGCTCGGCGGGCGGAAGGCCTGGCCAGATGGCGTGGCGGCGCTGAGGTCGGCCGGCCGGCCGGTGGTGTTCCTCGGCGGCGAGGCGGCCCCGGACGCCGAGCTGATGGCGTTGTCGACCGTGCCCACCGGAGTCGCGGCCGAGGCGCTGGCCTATCTGCGTGAGGGCGGCGTCGCCAACCTGCGCGAGCTGTCGCGGTTCTTGTCCGACACGGTGCTGCTCACCGGCGAGGGGTTCGCGCCGCCGGCCGCCATGCCGGCGTACGGGGTGCACGGCTCGTACGGGGCGGACCCCGCGCGGCCCACCATCGGCGTCGTTTTCTATCGGGCGCACAAACTGTCCGGCAACACCGCGTTCGTCGATACGCTGTGCGAGCGGATCGAGGCTGCCGGCGGCAACGCGCTGCCCGTCTTCTGCCCCTCGCTCCGCGCGCCCGACCCCGGATTGCTCGACCTGCTGGGCCGAGCCGACGCCGTGATCACAACGGTCCTTGCGGCCGGCGGCGCGACCGGCCCGGGCACCGGCACGGGGCCAGGCACCGGCACCGGTCTTGGCGCAGACGGCGCCGAATCCGGGGACTGGGACGCCGGCGCGCTCGCGACGCTCGACGTGCCGGTGATCCAGGGGCTGTGCCTGACCACGTCGCGCGCCGCCTGGGCCGACTCCGACGCCGCGCTGACGCCGATGGACGCCGCGATGCAGGTCGCCATCCCCGAGTTCGACGGCCGGCTGATCTCGGTGCCCTTCTCGTTCAAGGAGGAGGGCCCGGACGGCATCCCGGTCTATGCCGCCGACCCGGACCGCGCCGCTCGCGTCGCCGGCATCGCGGTTCGGCACGCCCGGCTCCGGCGCGTCCCCAACCACGCCAAGCGGGTCGCCATCGTGCTGTCCTCCTACCCGACCAAGCACGCCAGGATCGGCAACGCGGTCGGCCTCGACACGCCCGCGTCGGCCGTACGGCTGCTGCGGGCCATGGCCGACGCCGGGTACGACCTCGGCGGCGCGCCGCCCGAGGACGGGGACGCGCTGATCCACTCGTTGATCGCGGCCGGCGGTCACGACGTCGAGTGGCTCACCGATGAGCAGCTGCGCCGGGCGCCGGCGCGGGTCGCGCTGGAGACCTACCGGCGTTGGTTCGCGGCCCTGCCCGCCGCGCTGCGCGAGGACATCGTGGCGCACTGGGGCGAGCCGCCCGGCGAGCTCTACACCGACGGCGACCACATCGTGCTGGCGTCGCTGCGCTTCGGAAACGTCGTGGTGATGATCCAGCCGCCGCGCGGGTTCGGCGAGAATCCGGTCGCGATCTATCACGACCCCGGCCTGCCGCCCTCACACCACTACCTGGCGGCCTACCGGTGGCTGGCGGCGGAGTTCGGCGCCGACGCCGTACTCCATCTCGGCAAGCACGGCACGCTCGAATGGCTACCGGGCAAGGGCCTGGGGCTGTCGGCCGAATGCGCGCCCGACGCCGTGCTCGGCGACCTGCCGCTGGTCTATCCGTTCATCGTCAACGACCCGGGCGAGGGCACGCAGGCCAAGCGGCGCGGGCACGCGACGGTCGTCGACCACCTGGTGCCGCCGATGGCACGCGCGGACAGCTACGGCGACCTCGCCAAGCTGGAGCAGTTGCTCGACGAGTACGCGACCGTGCAGGCGCTCGACCCGGCGAAGCTACCGGCCGTACGGGCGCAGGTCTGGACCCTGGTTCAGGCCGCCCAGCTGCATCATGACCTGCACGTGTCCGCCCAGCCCGGCGAGGCGGACTTCGACGACTTCGTGCTGCACATCGACGGCTACCTGTGCGAGATCAAAGACGTGCAGATCCGCGACGGCCTGCACGTACTCGGCGCCGCCCCCGCGGCCGATGCGCGGGCCGGTCTCGTGCTCGCGGTACTGCGCGCGGCGCAAATGTGGGGCGGCCGGTCCGGCGCCCTGCCCGGCCTGCGCGCCGCCATCGCGGCGGCCTTCGGCCTTGAGGAAAAGGCCCTGCTCGCCGCCCCCGGCACGGCCCTCACCCTCGGGCCAGGAGAGCTCGCGCTGGTCGAGGCGGCGCACGGGACCGGCGATGGCGCCGCTACGACCGCTACGACCGCTACGACCGCTACGACCGGTACGGCCCATACGGCTCATACGGTCCATCCGGCCCGTACGGCGGCGGATGTGATCGACCTGCTGGAGGCGGCGGCCCGCCTGCTGGTCGCCGGCATGGAAACCACCGGCTGGGACCCGGCCAAGGCGGCCGCCGTGACCGGCGAGGTGCTCGGCCGCGAGGTGCCCGACGTCGTGCGCGTACTCCAGTTCGCCGCGACCGAGGTCGTCCCGCGTCTGGCGGCCACGAGCGGCGAGATCGACGCGGTGCTGCACGCCCTGAACGGCGGACATGTGCCGTCCGGCCCGTCCGGCTCGCCCACCCGCGGCCTTGTCAACGTGCTGCCGACGGGGCGCAACTTCTACTCGGTCGACCCCAAGGCGATCCCGTCACCGAACGCGTGGGACGTCGGCGTCGCGCTGGCCGACTCGCTGATCGAGCGCCACCGCGCCGAGGTCGGAGACTACCCGGCGAACGTCGGTCTCACCGTCTGGGGCACGTCCGCCATGCGGACGCAGGGCGACGACATCGCCGAGGTGCTCGCGCTGATCGGCGTACGGCCGACGTGGGACGAGGCGTCCCGGCGGGTGACCGGGTTCGAGATCGTGTCGCCGGCGGAGCTTGGCCGGCCGCGCATCGACGTGACGCTGCGCATCTCCGGGTTCTTCCGCGACGCGTTCCCGCACGTCATCACGCTCATCGACGACGCGATCGCGGCCGTCGCCGACCTCGACGAGCCTCCCGAGAGCAACTACCTCCGGCGGCACGCGCTCGACGATCACGCCGCGCACGGCGACTGGCGGCGCGCCACCACCCGGATCTTCGGCTCCAAACCCGGCGCCTACGGGGCCGGCCTGCTGCCGCTGATCGACACGCGCAACTGGCGCGACGACCGGGACCTGGCCGAGGTGTACGCGGTGTGGGGCGGCTACGCCTATGGGCGCGGCCTGGACGGGCGCGAGGCGCGCCGCGACATGGAGACCTCCTTCCGGCGGATCGCGGTCGCCGCTAAGAACCAGGACACCCGCGAGCACGACATCGTCGACTCCGACGACTACTTCCAGTACCACGGCGGCATGGTCGCCATGGTCCGGTCGCTGACCGGGTCCAACCCGGCCGCCTACGTGGGCGACTCGGCGCTGCCCGACCAGGTGAAGACCCGTACGCTCGCGGAGGAGACGCACCGGGTGTTTCGCGCCCGCGTGGTCAACCCGCGGTGGATCGCCGCGATGCGCCGGCACGGCTACAAGGGCGCGTTCGAGCTCGCCGCCACCGTGGACTACCTGTTCGGGTACGACGCGACCGCGGGCGTGGTCGACGACTGGATGTACGAGAAGCTCGCCGCGGAGTACGTCTTCGACGCCGAGACCCGTGCGTTCATGGAGCAGTCCAACCCGTGGGCGCTGCGCGGCATCACCGAGCGGCTGCTCGAGGCCGCCGGCCGGGGCCTTTGGGCCGACCCCGACCCCGACACGCTCGACCGGCTCCGGCAGGCCTACCTGCGGCTCGAAGGCGACCTCGAAGCGGGTGGTGATCAGTCGTAAGCGATTGTGATGGTGTTCGGCCGG
>CALAED010000467.1 GCA_937891035.1 uncultured Thermomonosporaceae bacterium
TCGGTTGGCGCCGTCTCACCGGGCCAAAAGATCGATCTGGCCAGGACCCTAGGTCAGCCCGGCACCGGCTCGACTTCGGCATGGGGCGTCCGGCCCACGAACACCGCCCTCATGGCCGTCGACATTTGCGCGTTCGGCGAGCGCCGCGAGGATGTGCAGCTCCATCTTCGCGAGAAGATGTACCAACTGCTGGCCGAGACGTTCGAGATGACAAGGCTTCCCCGGGAGCGGATCTATCACGAGGACCGCGGCGACGGCGCATTGATCATCTTTCCGCCCGTCGTCCCGGTCGAGGCCCTCCTCGATCCGCTCGCGCACCACCTGCACGCCCTGCTGTGGCGGAGCAACCGATTTGCCAGTGACGCCGCTCGGCTGCGCATGCGGGTCGCCATCCACTCGGGAGATGTTCACCCCGACTCACACGGTGTGACCGGCCACGCGGTCATTCTTCTGTTCCGGCTGCTCAACTGCCGCACGTTCAAGAAGATGCAGGCCACCGACGGCGCCGACCTCGCCTTGATCGTCTCAGCGTCGCTCTACCATGACACGACCCACCGGGCCGGCCTGGTTGACGCGGTCTCCTATCGACAGATCACCGTCCGAAACAAGGAGACCAGCACTCGCGCCTGGGTGTGGCTGCCGCCGCAGCGCCGAATCGGCACCTGACCCAGTCCGGTCCGCCCCGCCGCGATCATGAATTTGGGATAAAGCGTCCGTTTTGCGGATCGCAATTTCGCGCTTATTTCATGGCCTTGCCGGTAAAATTCAATGATCTTCCCCGCCAGTTCATGACACGAGGCACGACGGAACGGATAGATAATGTCCAACGATGATGAGCGAGACCGTATCGTGGGCGACTTCACTGCCGCGTTGAACTGGGCATGGAGGCGAGCAGGCCAGCGCAGCTACCGTGACGCCGAGCGGCAGTCGAAGCAATTGATCAGCGGGTCGGAGAGATCGAATTCGTCGATGCAAGTACTGGTGCTGTCGACGATATGTAGGGTCATGGCCGGTCGGCGTCGCAGTCTGCCCCCGTGGCCGTGGGTGCTCACGCTGCTGACCGTCTTGCGCGAGACCGCGGAACGCAATGGCGTGCCGCCGGACGACCTTGGCACGATTGCGCGATGGAAGGCCAGGCACGAAGCGGCTCAGGCCGCGTTGTACGAGTTGGGACGAGGGACTCGACCGCGACACGAGCCCGAGCCGACCGCATTGGCGTCCGACGCCGATGAGGTGATCGGCCTGCCGTGGTGGCAGCCGTACCGCGCGGCAGTGCCCGACTGGTTTCAGACCTACCTCACCTTGGAGCCCGCCGCCAATCTCATCCGCGCTTATGAGACGCAGTACATTCCCGGGTTGCTACAGACGGAAGCGTATGCCCGCGCGACGATGCGGCCCGATCACGAGGAACTCCCCGATGAGCTACTCGAGCTTCGTGTCGGATTGCGGATGCGCCGGCAGCGGATCCTCGACCGCCCGGACGGCGTCAAGCTGTGGGCGATCGTCGACGAGGCGGCACTGCGGCGCAGAATGGGTGACGCGGCGACGATGCGTCAGCAGATTCGGCATCTGATCGAGATGAGCGAGTCGGACAGCGTCGCCGCTGTCCAGGTAATACCGTTCACCTCCAGCCAGGGGGGCCACGCGGCCGCGGGCGGTCCAATCTCGCTGCTGCGTTTCCGAGAGCAGGAGCACGGCGATATGATCTACCTGGAACAGCCCGCCGGCGCGATCTACCTTAACGGTCCCGCCGACGTCGGCCATTACAGCCTGGTCCTCAGCCGGTTGGCGGTAGAAGCCTACCCACCGTCCACGAGCATCGATTTCCTGCGTGATCTGCTCACGGATACCTAAGCCATACCAGAACGTGCCTGTGCGCCTATACCAGAACGTGCCTCAGCCTTGCGCGGCGGCGGCCCTCCTTGCTCTCATGGTCTGGCATGGCATAGACCATTTGGTTTACTGACGGGCCGGTTGCGGAGGCTGCTGTGAGTGATGAGGAAGCGGACTTCGCCTGGGGTGAAGCAGAAAAGGATCTCATGGCCGGCATCGATACCTCGGTGCCGCATTCGGCCAGGATCTGGAATTACTGGTTGGGTGGTAAGGATAATTTTCCGGTAGATCGCCTCGCCGGAGATGACTACATTCAAACATTCCCCGGCATTCTAGATGTCGCCCGCCTCACGCGGCAGTTCCTTATCCGCGCGGTCAACTACTTGGCGGGGGACGCGGGCATCCGGCAGTTCCTCGATGTAGGCACCGGGCTGCCGACCGTTGACAACACCCACGAGGTCGCGCAGCGCGTGGCGCCCGAGGCCAGGATCGTCTACGTCGACAACGATCCCCTCGTCCTCGCGCATGCGCAGGCCCTGCTCACCGGCACGGCTCAGGGCGCGACCGACTACATCGATGCCGACATGAGGGAGCCCGCGACCATTCTGGAAGCGGCGGAGCGCACCTTGGACCTGACTCGACCGGTCGCCCTCACCTTTATGGGCGTCCTCGGCCACATCACCGATGACGGCGAAGCACAGTCGGTTGTCCGGGGCATGATGGAAGGTCTCCCTTCCGGCAGCTTTCTTGCCCTCGCCGACGGTGCCGATGACATCACCCCCGAGTTCGAGGCCGCTCAACGCATGTACGACGAAGGCGGTTCCGTCCCATATAAACTTCGCTCGCAGCACCAGATTGTGCAGTTCTTCGCGGGCTTGGAGCTACTCGAACCTGGAATAGTCCCCGTTCCCCAATGGCGCCCTGAGGTCACCCCCATCACGCCGCCGCCGGGCGTGCAACCGCTTGCCGGTATCGGCCGCAAACCTTAAGCCCCTGGACTCGAACGAGTGATTCCAGTTCGGGACGACGAGGAGTTGGGGGATATCAAGGCGATTCGAATCCGGCCCGGTTGAGGACGGCCTTGCCCTGAGCGGACAGCACGAGCTGGACGAACTGGTCGGCCAGAGTGGGCTGGGGAGCGTTGGCCAGGGCGGCGATGGGGTAGTCGTTGATGGCCTTGGCGGCCTCGGGGAAGTCGATGCCGGTGACCTTGCCGGCGGCTGCTTTGACGTCGGTCCGGTAGACCAGGGCGGCGTCGGCCTCGCCGAGCCGCACCTTGGTGAGCGCGGCCTTGACGTCTTGTTCCTGGGAGACGGGCTTGACGATGAGCCCGGCGGCCCCCAGCGCCGTGCGGGCGGCGGCACCGCAGGGTACTTGCGGGGCGCACAGCACGACCTTGAGCTCGGTGTTGGCCAGGTCCTCGAGTCCGGTGACCTTGCCCGGGTTTTCGGGCGGGACGGCGATCTCCAGCCGGTTGCGGACGAACGTCCGCGGCTGTCCGTCGGCCAGCCGCGCGTCGGCGACCACCTTCATGGTGGCGGGGCTGGCGGCGGCGAATACATCGGCGGGCGCCCCCTGAGTGATCTGCTGGGCCAGCGCCGAACTGCCACCGAAGTTGAACCTGACCGTGACCCCGGGGTGGGCGGCCTCGAAGTCTTTGCCCAGCGTGGTGAACGTCTCGGTCAGCGACGCCGCGGCGAACACCACGACCGTCCGGCCGCCCCCCGGGGCATCCGAGCCGGCATCGGTGCCGCCGCACGCGGCGACCAGTGCCAGCCCCACGACGGCCAGCGCCGTGCACGTCATCCGGGCGAAACCTGCAATCCGGAACGTCGTCACCCATCGCACTCTACCGCACGCAGAATCAAGCCCAAAGGCCGATATTGGCGGCAGATGCAAGTAAAAATCGCTGACAGAGCCGCATCTGCGCCGACTGTGACGGTTGAGTCACCGTGCGGGATGCGAGCTCTCATCCGCTTTGTCGACAAGATCTGCTTGAGTTGATGCATGGCGCGTCGTTTGAGAGTCCGGGTGTGAGCGAGATGGTCCCACGGCCACCGGAATTGCGGATGTCCGACGCCGATCGCGATCGAATCGCCGACCGGCTGCGGGCCGCCTTCGGCGAGGGACGGCTGTCGGCCGAGGAGTTCGACGAGCGGCTGAGCAAGGTGCTCGCCGCCCGCACGTTTGGCGAAGCCCAGCCGTTGGTCGCCGACCTGCCGGGCGGGCCGGTGTCGGTGTCGGCGCCGGAGCAGGCCGAGTTGCCACCGCGACCCCGGTGAAGCGGAGCGGCGCCTGGGTGGTGGCCAGGCGGCTGACGGTGCGGTCCACGGCCGGGGCGGTGAAGCTCGACTTCACCGAAGCCCTCATCGGCCACCGCGTCGTGGAGATCGACCTGAAGGTGTCGTTCGGCCAGACGACGCTCGTGCTGCCGCGCGGCGCCTCCGTGGACATCGAAAGCGTCGAACTGATCGCGAGTCCCGCTCGAGTACGAGATGTTCCGACCGCCGCCGGGGGAGACGGCCCGCATTTCGTGGTGCGCGGCAAGCAAGTGGGCGGTCGCCTCCTCGTCCGGCACCGCCGCCGCTTCTGGCGCTGGACCTGGTAGCCACCGCCGAGGCTTGCCTCGCTACTTCCGGCCCGGCCATCTGCCGAGGACGTGCTTGGCCTTCTCGGCGTCATCGAGCTCGCGGGTGCTGTTGCCGGCTCGTACGAAGAACGCGACCTTGCTGATGAACTGGCCCTTCTTATCGACGGTGACCTTCGCGTCCACGGGAAAACCGGCTGCGGGGACATGGACCCGGCAGACATCGTCGCCATCGATGGTGTGGATCTGGACGGACAGGTTGGCCGCTGCCGCGCCGCCCATCGAGGCGGTGACGATGTTGATCAGATGGAGCTGGAACAGGTCGCGGTCGTCCTTATCCGGCTTGCGCAACGACTCGTAGTCGAGCGCGAGACCGCACACCGATCCGTCGTCTTTCACCCCGATCAGGAGGGTGCCGCCGTCCCGACTGTTGGCGAAGGCGGCGATGGTCTTCAACGTCGCGGTCTCCAGCGGCTTGTACACCTCTCCGGTGCCGGCGCGGGTCCGCAGCGAAGCCTTGTATTCGAGGTGGCCGCTTTCCTTGTCAGGACCGAGGAGTTCGCCGATCGGGCAGTGCTCCTGCCAGGCGACCTTCGCCTTCCCCTGGATGATCGGCAGGTACGCGGCGACGACCTCGTTCTGCATCACTTCG
>CALAED010000468.1 GCA_937891035.1 uncultured Thermomonosporaceae bacterium
AGCTGGCTGTCCCCGCAGCACTTGTAGGTGATCGCCTCCTCACTCTCGCTCAGAATCTCGAGGCCGATCTGACCCGCATAGAACTGCTTGGACGACTCAAGGTCGGTGGCCAGCAGAACGACGTCGATCGGATGCTCCCCCAGCATGCGTCCTCCCTTCCTACTCGGGCCCCCGTAAGGCGGGCCCAGCCCGCTGCACGCTAACCACCGGGTGTGACGACGATCGTCGTCGTGATGGTGGACTCACCGCTGTCGATGACGATCGTATGGGTCCCGGGCGTCAGCGGGTGCAGGAGCGCGACCCAGCCGTGCCCGACGGACAGACCTTGCGTCCCGGCCGGCAGGTCGAAGATGTTGTCGGCCGGCAGAACGATATTCAGGAGCGGTGTCTCGACCTCGGCCACCTGCACGGCCTTGCCGTCGACGGTGACCGTTGGCGCGGCTGGCACGTCGGCCCCGCGCGCACAGTCCCGCAATACGGCCTCAGTCGTCCCATGCCCCTCGAAAGTGCTGCACTCGGCCGAGGACGCCGCGACGAAGATCTTTGTGCCGGGCTTTACGGTGCACGACTCGACGCCGCTGGGTCCAAACGGCGCAACCACGCCGCCGAGGTTGAGGCACGCTGATGCGGGACCGCCGTTGCCGAAGGGGTTCTGCGCGCTCGGTGTCTCGAGCACCGTCGTCCACAGCGCCGCGAGATTGTTATCGAGTTTTTTCGCCGGGACGGCGCCGGCCGCGGGTGCGGCCACGCACAGCCCCACCGCAGCGAGTACCAGGATCCGAGCGAGACGGGACACAGCACACTCCCTGGCCGAGTTCGCGAGCGGCCATGACCTGCCGGCCATGCCCACAGCTGAGCGATCGTCCCACGCCCACCGGCAACCCGTCAACTGTCGCCCTCCTTCGGCAACCTTGTAGGCGGATGCGATGGTCGAGGCGAAGTCGCGTGCGGCACTGGCGGGCGCACCCTATCTCGCCTCAGCAGAACAGATCCAACGTCGTCGGGTTACTCGTCGACACGTTGCCGGCGGCGTCGATCGCTTTCAGGACGAACGTGTTGGGCCCGGTCGCGCTGCCGTAGGCGACCGTCCTCGTGATCCCCATCACGACCTCGGTCGGATCCGGTTCGTCGTTGACGAAGAGCAGGTAGCGGATCTCGGCCGGCTCGCTCTGGTCGTCGCTGGACGCGGTCCACTCCGCCAGGACCTCGCAGGTGTCCACAGCCCACACCCACAAATTCGGCGGGCTGGGCGGGGTATGTCGCTGCTCGGGAGCGTCGTCGCTGTGACCGTATTGCTCGCCGGCGACACGTTGCCCCCGTAGTCGCGCGCCTTGACGTGGAAGGTGAACTCCTTGTTCGGCGGCAGTCCGATCACCTTCCTCGTCGTCCCAGCCTTCCACTCCACGATCTGCCCGGAGGGGGTGAAAACGGCGTAGGAGGCCACGGCGGACTCGTCGCTTGCGGGGTCCCAGCTCAGAGCCACCTGTGACGCGGTCACCCCGTCTACCTGCAGGTTCGTGGGCGCGGCCGGCGCGATCGTGTCGCGTTGCGTCTGCACGATCAGTTGGTCGCTGAACGACTTGTTCCCGGCCGCGTCGATCGCCACGACCGAGAGGTAGTACTGCTTGCTCGGCTGGAGCCCCGTCCAGGTGAAGCTCGTCTGCGTCTGGGGAAGGACCGGTACCCGCGGGTCCTGCCACAGGCGCATCTCGTAGCTGAGCTTGGCCGAGTTGTCCGTTGCGGCGTCCCAGGCGATCGAGATCGTCGTCGTCGTCTTCGCCGTCAGCCGCAGGTTCGTGGGCTTGCTCGGCGCTTTTCGATCGACACCGGCCGATGCCGGCGCGGCGGACATGGTGAACGCGGCGATGGCGGCGACGGCGGCTATCGCGGCACGGCGAGATGACATGACGGGATGTCTCCCTTCCGAGGCTGACGCTGGCTCCCACGCCGTGATACCGGCGCCGGCGCGGATCGGTTCGCCCGCGCCGGCACTTCTGCCCGGGCCGTCGCCGCCACCGGGTGGGCGGTTCCGTCCCGCTCGATCCGGTGCTTGTATGTCCTCATGCGCGCAACCGTCCTTCACGCCGCCGGCGACGTCCGCATTGAGAACGTCCCAGACGCCACCCTGATCGAGCCGACCGACGCCCTCGTCGTCATCAGTCGCGCCGCGATTTGCGGCAGCGATCTGTGGCCGTATAAGACCCCTGAGCAGGCCGACATCGGGCGGCGGCTGGGACACGAGGCCGTCGGCGTCGTTGAGGCGATCGGCGCCGAGGTGCGCACCGCGAAGGTCGGCGACCTCGTCGTCATGCCGTGGGCGTACTCCGACGGCAAGTGCGAGTTCTGCCACCAAGGGCTGCAGACGTCGTGCGTCCAGGGAGGTGTCTTCGGCACGGACGAGGTCGACGGCGCCCAGGCCGAGGCGGTCCGTGTCCCCCATGCCGACGGAACCCTCGTGGTGCTGCCGGTCGACGAGGACGACGCGCTGCTGCCCTCTCTGCTGACGCTCTCGGACGTGATGGGCACCGGCCATTACGCGGCGCTCGCCGCCAACGTCGCGGACGGCAAGCGCGTGGCGATCGTCGGTGACGGGGCCGTCGGCCTGTGCGGCGTGATCGCCGCCCGCAGGCTCGGGGCCGAGCAGATCATCATCCTCGGTCGCCACCCCGACCGGACCGCGCTCGCGCGTGAGCTCGGCGCCACCGACGTGGTCAGCGAGCGGGGCGAGGAGGCGGTCGAGCGCGTGCGCGGGCTCACCGACGGCTTCGGCGTCCACTCCGTGCTCGAGTGCGTCGGCCTGACGGACTCGATGCGCACCGCGATCGGCATCGCCCGCCCCGGCGGCGCGGTCGGCCGCGTCGGCTGGCCCCAGTACGAGATCATGCCCGCCTCGCAGCCGGCGTTCTTCGACAACGTCACCGTCAGCGGGGGCCCCGCACCGATTCGCGCCTACATCGAGGAGCTCCTCCCTGACGTCCTACAAGGGCGGATCGAGCCCGGTCGCGTCTTCGACCGCATCGCCCGCCTGGACGATGTACCCGACGGCTACCGGGCGATGAACGACCGCGAGGCGATCAAGGTCATGGTGCGGCCATGACCGGGACCCCCTGGACCACCGCCCAGCTCGACCGGATCGAGATCGCCGACGAGCCCGACATTCCCCCGCCACGCAGCGACAGCTCCCCGCACAATCCGCTGACGACCTGGTTGGTCCGCGCCGCCGACGACCTCTACGTCCGGTCCCGGCGCTGGATCCGTCGGTCCTCCGTCTGACCTCAGGAGGTGCCGTGAGCACCGCTTGACTTTTCGTCCCCGGACGAGGAGAAAGTTGGTCCCACCCCAAGGGGAGCGTCCTCGGTCGAGGATCGGCCGAGGGGGCCACCAGGAAGGCGGAGATCCTGCTCGTCGCCGACGATCTCGGGCTCAACACCGACAAACGGGAGAAACCATGACCACCGAAGCCACCGCTGGTTCCAATGCCCGCGAGCCGGACCTGCTCGGCCAGACCGTCGTCCTCATCGGCGGCAGCGCCGGAATCGGGCTCGAAACCGCCCGCCACGCCCGCAGTGAGGGCGCCGACGTCGTGCTCACCGGCCGGGATCCCGGACGGCTCGAGCGAGCGGCGAGCGACGTCGACGCGCGGAGCACCGCCGCCTTCGACGCCACCGACGCGGCAGCGCTCAAGCAGTTCTTCGACGGGCTGCCCGACCCGATCGACCACGTGCTGGTCACCGGCCCCGGCCCCCACTACGTACCCCTGCTCGAGATGGACTCAGCTGACGTGCGCGAGGCGCTCAGCGACCACGTGGTGCTGGGGCTCGAGGTCGCGCGCAACGCCCGCGGCAAGATGAGGGCCGGCGGCACGCTGCTACTGATGGGCGGCACCGGCGGCCGGAAGATCAGTCGCGACCTCGGGATGGTCTCCGCGGCCACCGCCGTGCTGCCTCCGTTCACGGCGGCCCTCGCGCTCGCGGTCGCTCCGGTTCGCGTCAACCTCATCGCCGCCGGCTTCGTCGACACCCCGTTGTCGGCATCGCTGCTCGGCGACGGACTCGACGCCAGGCGAGACGAGCTGCGCAAGACGCTCCCCATCGGGCGCGTCGTCGGGCCGGCCGACGTCGCCGCGCTCGCCGTTCACATCATGACCAACACCGCGCTCACCGGCGCGACATACGACATCGACGGAGGCCAGCAATTCGTCGCGTAACCACTGGAGCCGCCGCATCCACGCGACCGCCGCCCCCCGCCCATGGCGGGCGTCTCGGCGGCTGGACCCAGCGGCCTTCGCCGAAGTGGTCGTCGCGGATGATGCCCTCCGCGTCGCGCGGCCGGCAGGCGGGCGCGTACCGATGGCATCGGCCTCGACACTGTCGGCGTGCAGCCGACGCGGCAGGGGGTCCCGGTCGACGAGCGGATGCACGTGACGGACGGCGTGTGGGCGATCGGCGACGCGACCGGCGTCTGGCCGCTCACCTACATGGGCAAGTACCAGGGCCGCGTGGCCGCCGACAACATCCTCGGACGCGACCGGACCGCGAACTACGACGCCGTCCCGAGAGTGGTCTTCACCGATCCCCAGGCGGCGGCGGTCGGCGAGCCCGAGGGAGCCCTGTCCGCAACCGTCCCGCTCTCGGAGGTGCCGCGCACCTCCACCTACACGCGCGAGTACGCGGAGCGGCCCGGCTTCATGACGCTCCTCTCGGACGGGGAGCGGCTCACCGGCGCGTACGCGCTGGGACCCGAGGCAGGCGAGTGGCTCCAGCAGGCGACGGTGGCGATCCGCGCGCGCGTGCCGCTCTCCGTGCTGTTCGACGTGATCCAGCCGTTCCCGAGCTTCTCGGAGGCGTTCCTGTCCACGCTGAGCGAGCTCGAGGCCCAGAAGGAGGCATAGACACAGTGGACATGAAGCTGGAGGTGGTGGTGGTGCCGGTCTCCGACGTGGACCGCGCCAAGGCCTTCTATGGAGGCCCGGCGACCTCGACGAGGACCTTTCCGACGGCTCCGCCCTCGACCGCGTCGTGGGCGGCGGCTGTGTGATCGAGATCGAAGCGGTGAACCTCCAAGCCGGC
>CALAED010000469.1 GCA_937891035.1 uncultured Thermomonosporaceae bacterium
TGTTTTTGTCGCAGGGCGTGCCGATGCTCTCGCACGGCGACGAGATCGGCCGCACCCAGTGCGGCAACAACAACGCCTACTGCCAGGACAACGACATCGCCTGGGTCGACTGGCCGGCCGCTCGCACCGGCGGCACGCCCGGCACGCCCGGCGCGTCCGGCGCGTCCGGCGCGTCCGGCGAGCGCGGCGATGCCGGCGACCTGGCCGCCTTCGTCCGCCGCCTGTCCCGGCTGCACGCGGACAACCCGGTGTTTCGCCGCCGCCGGTTCTTCCACGGGAAACCGATCAGGGGCGGGGGCGGCGTGCCGGGACAACTCAGCGACATCGCCTGGCTCACCCCGGGCGGCAGGGAGATGTCCGACCGCGACTGGGAGGTCGGGTTCGCCAACTCGGTGGCCGTCTTCCTCAACGGCGACGCGATCGACGAACCCGACGCCGGGGGCGAGCCGATCCGCGGCGACTCGTTCCTGCTGCTGTTCAACGCCGACGACGAGAACCTGACCTTCACGCTGCCGCCGGCGCGCTACGGCGGCCAGTGGGCCATGGTGCTCGACACCGCCCGGCCCGAGTTGGACGAGGAGACGGCCGACAGGGTGAAGGCGGACCAGTCGATCTCGGTCTCGACCCGCTCGGTCCAGGTTCTCCGCCGTGCCTGACCCCGCGATCCCGGCGACCGGCACCTATCGGATCCAGCTGCGCCCGCCCGAGCCGGGACGGCCGCGGCCGAGCGGGTTCGCCGCCGCGGCGGCGCAGGCAGGCTACCTGGCGGCGCTCGGCGTCTCGCATGTCTACCTGTCGCCGGTGCTGCAGGCGGCACCGGGTTCCATGCACGGGTACGACGTGGTCGACCATCGGATGATCTCCGCCGAGCTGGGTGGCGAGCAGGGCTTTCGCGCCATGGTCGCGGCGTTCGATGAGGCCGGTCTCAAGGTCATCGTCGACATCGTGCCGAACCACATGGCGGTGCCGCACCCGGTCGAGCTGAACCGCCCGCTGGCCGCCGTGCTGCGCGACGGGCGCGCGTCGCCGTACGCGCGGTGGTTCGACGTCGACTGGGCGGCGGGCGATGGACGGATCGTGCTGCCCGGTCAGGGCGAACCCAACTACCGGCGGTTCTTCGACATCTCCGGCCTTATCGCGCTGCGGGTGGAGGACCCGGACGTTTTCGCCGCCACGCACGAGGTGCCGCTCCGGCTGCTCGCCGACGGCCTCATCGACGGCCTGCGCGTCGATCATCCTGACGGCCTGGCCGACCCGCGCGGCTATCTCCGCCGGCTCGCCGCGCACACCGGTGGCGCCTGGGTGGTCGTGGAGAAGATCCTCACCGGCGAGGAGCGGCTGCCGGCCGACTGGCCCTGCGCGGGGACGACGGGGTACGACGCGCTCACCATGGTCGGCGGGCTGTTCGTCGATCCGGCCGGGGAGGCCCCGCTCACCGGCGCCTACACCGCGCTGACCGGGGGGTCGGAGTCGTTCGGCCCGGTGGCGCTGGCGGCCAAGCGGCACGCCGCCGAGCACGGACTGCGCCCCGACGTCGCCCGGCTGCACCGGTCGCTGCGGCGGGCGCTGCCCGCCCACGACCCCGGCGCGCTGGCCCGTGTGCTGACCGAACTGCTCGTCGCGCTGCCGGTCTACCGGACGTACGTGGTGCCGGGAGAGCCCCCCTCCGCGGCGGCCAGACACATCATCGGGCGGACCGTCGAGTCGGCAAGGGAGCGGCTCCCGGCCGCCGAGCATCCGGTGCTCGACGCCGTCGCCGCGGTGCTTTCCGGCCGCGGCGGTGCCGAGGCGGCCGTCCGGTTCCAGCAGACCTCGGCGGCGCTGATGGCCAAGGGCGTCGAGGACACCGCCTTCTACCGGTGGTCTCGGCTGGTGGCGCACAACGAGGTCGGCGGCGAGCCCGGCCGGTTCGCGTCCTCGCCCACCGAGTTCCACGCGTTCTGCGCCCGGCTGGCGGCCGACTGGCCGGCCACCCTCACCGCGTTGTCCACCCACGACACCAAGCGCCAGGAGGACGTGCGGGCCCGGCTCGCCGTGCTCGCCGAACTGCCCGGCGAGTGGGCGGCGGCGGTGTCGCGCTGGCGCAAGCTGGCCGGGGCGTCCCCGCTCGAACCCGACCTGGACTACCTGCTCTGGCAGACCTTGGTCGGCGCCTGGCCGCTGGACCGCGACCGGCTCGTTGAGTTCCTCACCAAGGCCATGCGCGAGGCCAAGACCACCACGTCATGGGAGCGCCCCGACACCGGCTACGAGAAGGCGGTGGCAAGCCACGCAGTCGCGGTGCTGGCGAACACCGAACTGGTCGACGACGTCACGCACTTCGTGCGGGTCCTCGCGCCGCACGCCCGGGTCAACACGCTCGGGCAAAAGCTCGTGCAGCTGACCATGCCGGGCGTCCCCGACGTGTACCAGGGGTGTGAGCTGGTCGGGCTGGCGCTGGTCGACCCCGACAACCGCCGCCCTGTCGACTACGGGCGCCGCCGCTCCCGGCTGGCCCGGCTCGACGCCGGCCGGCCGCCGCGCGATCTGGACGACGAGAAGCTCCTGGTGACCTCGCGCGCCTTGCGCCTGCGCCGGGACCGGCCGTCCTGGTTCGCCGCCGGGTACCGGCCGCTCGCCGCCGCCGGGCCGGCCGCCGATCACCTCGTCGCCTTCCGCCGCGGCGACGCGATCACCGTGGCCACCCGGTGTCCCGTCGGGCTGGCGCGCCGCGACGGGTGGGGCGAGACCACCGTACGGACGGACGACGACGGCGGCGGCTGGCGGGACATACTCACCGGCGGCACCTACGACGGCCGCCGGCTGCGGCCGGGCGAGGTATTGGCGCGGCTGCCCGTCGCGCTGCTCGTACCCGAGGACGGTCATCGATGACGATCTTCGAAGTCTGGGCGCCGGCGGCCGGCCGCGTCGAGGTCGAGGTCGGCCCGCCGGGGGGCGCCGCGGCGGACCGGCACGCGATGACGGCCGTGCCGGGGCGGGCCGGCTGGTGGCGCGCCGACGTGCCGGCGGCCGGGCACGGCACCGACTACGGGTACCGCGTCGACGGTGCCGGCACCGGCCTGCCCGACGACGGGCCGCTGCCCGATCCGCGGTCGCGGTGGCAGCCGTACGGCGTGCTCGGCCGCAGCAGGGTCTACGAACACGAGCGGTTCACCTGGCACGACGCCGGCTGGCGGGGCCGGCCGCTGCCGGGCGCTGTGCTGTACGAGCTGCACATCGGGACCTTCACGCCGGCCGGCACGTTCGACGCCGCCATCGACCGGCTCGGCCATCTCGTCGAGCTCGGCGTCGACATGGTCGAGCTACTGCCGGTCGCCGCGTTCCCCGGGCGGCACGGCTGGGGCTACGACGGCGTGCACCTGTGGTCGGTGCACGACCCGTACGGCGGGCCCGACGGGCTGAAGCGGTTCGTCGACGCCTGCCACGGGCATGGCCTGGGCGTCGTGCTCGACGTCGTGTACAACCACGTCGGGCCGACCGGCAACTACCTGGACCGGTACGGGCCGTACTTCAACCGGGCCCACGCCACGCCGTGGGGCCAGGGCATCAACGCCGACCAGCCGGACTCCGACGAGGTCAGGGCCTTCGTCGTGGACAACGCGCTGATGTGGCTGCGTGACTACCACATCGACGGGTTGCGTCTCGACGCCGTCCACGCCATCGCCGACTGCCGGGCGGTGCACCTGCTGGAGGAGCTGGCCACGGCGGCGCACGCCATGTCCGCGCACCTCGGCAGGAAGCCGTTCCTCATCGCGGAGTCGGACCTCAACGACCCGCGGCTGATCACCCCGGCCGAGGCCGGCGGGTACGGCCTGGACGCGCAGTGGAGCGACGACTTCCACCACGCGCTGCACGCGGCGCTCACCGGCGAGCGGCACGCCTACTACCGCGACTTCGGCTCGATGGCGGCGCTGGCCAAGACGCTGACCGAGGTGTTCTTCCACGACGGAACCTATTCCTCCTTCCGCGGTCGCGGGCACGGCCGCCCGGTCGACGTGGCGCGCGTGCCCGCGCACCGGTTCGTCGGCTACCTGCAAAACCACGATCAGATCGGCAACCGCGCGGTCGGCGACCGCATCTCGGCCGGGCTGCCGCCGCCGATGCTGAAGGTCGCCGCCGGGCTGGCGCTGACCGCGCCGTTCACGCCGATGCTGTTCATGGGCGAGGAGTGGGGGGCACGGACACCCTGGTGCTACTTCACCGACCACGTCGACCCGGAGCAGGCCCGCCGCGTCTCGGCGGGCCGGCGTGAGGAGTTCGCCAAGCACGACTGGGCGGCGGAGGCGGCCGATCCGCAGGATCCGGAGACGTACCGCGGTTCGGTCCTGGACTGGTCCGAGCCGGACGACCCCGGCCACCGCGAGCTGCTCGACTGGTATCGCGCGCTGATCGCGCTGCGCCGGGCCCATCCCGAGCTGACCGACCCGCGGCTGACCGAGGTTCGGGTGGACTATGACGAGGCCGCCCGGTGGCTGGTGCTCACGCGCGGGCGGCTGTGCGTGGCCGCCAACCTCGGCGACCGGCCCGTACGGCTCCCCGACCGGCTCGTGGGCGCCGCGGACCCAATGCTCGCCACTCACCCGGCGGTCCGCCCGCCCGAGCTCCCGGCGACGTCCTTCACCATCGTCCGCCGATCTTGAGGCGATCTTGATGTACGCGGGCGGATGGGTACAGTCCGAGTCGTGACGGACCATCTTGAACATCCTGCTGAGCATTTGACCGACCCGGGCCACGCTCACCTCGCCGACCTGCGCGCCACGGTCGAGCGCGGCGGCGCCCCGAAGTATCACGAGGCCAACGCGGCCAAGGGCAAGCTCTTCGCGCGCGAACGCGTCCGGCTGCTGGTCGATGAGGGATCGTTCGCCGAAGACGGGCTCTACGCCAACGCGCTCGCCGGCGACCTGCCGGCCGACGGGGTGATCACCGGCACCGCGACCATCGACGGGCGGCCGGTCGCGCTCATGGCCAACGACTCGACCGTCAAGGCCGGGTCCTGGGGGGCGCGGACGGTCGAGAAGATCATCCGCATCATCGAGCGGGCCTACCAGGCCGGCCTGCCGATGATTTACCTGGTCGACTCGGCGGGGGCCAGGATCACCGACCAGGTCGAGATGTTCCCCGGCCGGCGCGGCGCGGGCAAGATCTTCCACAGTCAGGTGCGCGCCTCCGGGGCGATCCCGCAGGTGTGCGTGCTGTTCGGGCCGTCGGCCGCCGGCGGGGCCTACATCCCGGCGTTCTGCGACTACGTCGTCATGGTCGAGGGCAACGCCTCGATGTACCTCGGCAGCCCGCGCATGGTCGAGATGGTCATCAAGGAGCGGACCACGCTGGAGGAGATGGGCGGGGCGCGGATGCACTGCTCGGTCTCCGGCTGCGGTCATCACCTGGCCAAGGACGAGCCGGCGGCGCTCGCCGCGGCCAAGCGGTACCTGACGTACCTGCCGCAGAACTGGCGGCAGGCTCCGCCGGCAAGCGAGCCGCGCACGCCGAAGAGCTCGTCCGGAAACGCGGGGGCCGACCTGCGCGAGCTCGTGCCCACCAGCGAGCGAGTCGCGTTCGACATGCGTCGGTACGTCAAAGGAGTGCTCGACGAGGACTCCTTCTTCGAGAT
>CALAED010000470.1 GCA_937891035.1 uncultured Thermomonosporaceae bacterium
CCGGCGAAGGTATGGCATTCCTTGGACCGCCTGTAGGGCTCGAAAAGTCATCGCCATGGTGGGAGGCGGCGATGTACTTTCGGGTAGCATCCTGGCCGGATGATCGCCTGACTTCGGCCACTCGTTTCGATTCGGCGGAGCTTAGCGTATTCACCTGTGGTGATGCTTCGCTGGGCGGCCGATTTCAGGCACTACAGTAGCCGGCGCACGGTGGCCAAGGCGCGGACGCCGCGGCGGGGGGCCACTGGGTCGGCACGGTTCGAGGAACTTGCGGTCGACGCGGAGCGTCCGTTCGCTCCCGCGGCCGAACTGGACCGCCTGCGGAGGGTGCTGCGTTTGGGGCGGCGCCCCCCGGCCGCCTGACGGCCTGGGGGAAATCCCACAGCCGAAGATGGAAGTCAGCCACGTTCCGGGCGGCAGGCCGCGCGAATAGCTTCGAGGTCATGACTCGAGACACCCGGAGAGACCCATGATCCAGACCCGCGGACTGACTAAGCGCTACGGTGCGACCACGGCCGTGGACGGGCTCGGCTTCGATGTCCGGCCGGGCGCGGTCACCGGCTTCCTCGGCCCCAACGGGTCCGGGAAGTCCACCACCATGCGCATGATCATGGGGTTGGACCGCCCCGACCGGGGCACCGCGACGATCAACGGCAAGCGGTACCGCGAGTTGTGGTGGCCGCTGCGGAAGGTGGGCGCGCTGCTCGAGGCCCGCACCTACCACCCGGGCCGCAGCGCGGAGAGCCATCTCACCGCGCTGGCCGCCGCGAACGACATCCCGCGCTCGCGCGTCGGCGAGGTGCTGGCCGCCGTCGGCTTGGCCAACGTGGCGCGGAAGCGGGCCGGCGGGTTCTCGCTCGGCATGGCGCAGCGGTTCGGCATCGCCGCGGCCCTGCTCGGCGACCCCGGGGTGCTGCTCTTCGACGAACCGGTCAACGGGCTCGACCCGGAGGGCGTGCGCTGGATCCGCGATCTGATGAAGTCGCTCGCCGCCGAGGGCCGCACAGTGCTGCTGTCCAGCCATCTGATCAGCGAGATGGCGCTCACTGCGGACCACCTGATCGTGATTGGCCAGGGTCGGCTGCTGGCCGACAGCACGGTCGCCGAACTGACCGCCGGAGGGCGGTCGTTGGAGGAGGCGTTCTTCGCCCTCACCGGTGGCAGCGCGGAGTACCGAGGCGTCGCTCCCGCCCAGCCGAGGGGGCAGTAATGGCGCACTGGACCTCCAAGACGCGGGCGGCATCGCGCGCCGCCGCGGCATCCGACACCGCGGGCCTGCCCGCCGGACGCTACGGATTCCGGCAGGCCGTCCGGATGGAGTGGATCAAGCTGCGCAGCCTGCGTTCCACACCGTGGATGCTGCTGGCCACCACGGTCGGGATGATCGCCATCGGGGTGGCCGCGATGGCCAACACCAAGGCGCCCAGCCCGGCCGATGCGGCCTCCTTCGATCCGGTGAACAACATGCTGGCCGGGGTGGTGCTCGGTCAACTCGTCATCGGCCTCATGGGGGTCCTGGCGGTCACCGGCGAGTACTCCTCCGGCTCGATCAATTCGACGCTCGCCGCGGTGCCGGACCGGCCGATGATGCTCGCCGCCAAAGCGGCCGTGGTCGGGTTGGTTTCGCTGGTGGTCGGGGAGATCGTCACCTTCGTGACCTTCTTCGCCGGCACCATGGCCATGACCGCCGGGATTCCGCACCCGTCCCTCGGCGACCCTGGGGTGCTGCGCGCCGTCGTGCTGTCCGGCGGGTATCTGGCGATGGTGGGCCTGATCGCGGTCGGCCTGGGTGCTGCGATCCGGCACTCCGCGGCGGCGATCGGCGCGCTGGTTGGCCTGTTCTTCGTGCTGCCGGTGCTGCTCGCGGGGCTGACCGGGACGACGGTGTCGAAGTTCATGCCGACGTTCATCTTCAGCAGCTCGCTCGGCGTCTCCAAGCCGGTGGCGGACGTGCTGTCGCCGTGGGTCGGCTTCGCCGTGCTCTGCCTGTACGTCGTGGCGGCGCTGGGGATCGGCGGCTGGCTGCTGACGCGGCGAGACGCGTAGCGGCTTCGCCTGACGGGTCCTCAGCCCGCAGGCCGCTCAGCTCGCGGGCCGGGCGCCCTGCGGGCCGGGCGGCCCGCTCCCTTCCTTTCCTCGCCCCTGAATCCCGAAGACACACACGCCGGAACGTGCCCCGTGCCGACCACCGCGCAGGAGACTGGAGACCATGCAAGACCGCAGCGGAAGCGACCCCGGAGCCTGCGAGCAATCCCTCGGGCGAGGCCCCGGGCACGCCTGTGGGTAAGGCCCTGGGCTGGCCGGGCGCCCTGCACGCCGCCCTCACCGCCCCCTTCACCCGCCGGGCCGGGGCGCAGGCGGCGTACTGCCTCCTCGGCTTCCCGGTCGCGCAGGTTGGCTTCGCTCTCGTGCTGACCCTCCTTGCCGTCGGCGTTGGGCTCATCGCCTCGCTGGTCGGCGCCGTCTTGGGACTGGCCCTGGCCGTCCTCGCCCTCGGCCTCTCCCGCGCCCTCGCGGCACTCCAGCGCGCCCTGGCCGCACGCCTGTTGGGGGAGCGGGTCACCGCGCCGGCGCAGCCCCGCCCCTCCGGTGGATTCTTCGCCCGGCTGGACGCGCGGCTGCGGGACGAGGTGGGATGGCGCGCGGCCGCGTACCAGATGGTGAAGCTGCCGGTTGCGGTCTGCCAGCTGTACGCGGTGGCCTGGTGGCTGATTGGAGCGTTCGATCTCATCACGCCGTTGCGATGGGCGGTCGTCCATCAGCTTGTGGGCACCGCCGACGGCGCGAGCATGCGGACGATCTCGCCGTTCCCGGGCGGCGCCGGGGCCCCGCACGCCAGCAGTTTCGCCGGCACCTTCCTCACCGCCGGCATCGGCGCGCTGACGCTGCTCGCTGCCCCCTGGTTCACCCGCGGGGTGGTCGCGGCGGACCGCTGGCTGCTGCACGCCCTGCTCGGTCCGGGCGAACTCGCCCAGCGGGTACGCAACTTGGAGGAGACCCGGGCGCTGGCCGTGGACGATTCGGCGGCGCTGCTGCGCCGGCTCGAGCGGGACCTCCACGACGGGGCGCAGGTCCGGCTGGTCGCGTTGGCGATGCGCCTGGACATGGCCAGAGAGGGGCTCGGCCCCGCGGGCGGACCGGTGACCGACCCGGACAAGGTGCGCAACCTGATCGAGACCGCCCACCGCAACGCCGGCGAGGTGCTCTCCGAACTCCGCGACCTGTCCCGCGGCATCCACCCCCCGGTGCTGGACGAGGGCCTGCCGGACGCGCTGGCCACCCTCGCCGCGCGCAGTTCCGTACCCGTCGAGCTCTCGGTGGACCTGCCGCAGGAGGAGTCTCATCGCCCGACGCCGGCGATCGAGACCATCGCCTACTTCTGCGCGGCCGAGCTGCTGGCCAATGTGATCAAGCACAGCGGTGCCGGACACGCGGTGCTGCGTGCCGAGCAGCGGGACGAGCGACTGCGGCTGCGGGTGACCGACGACGGCTGCGGCGGTGCCGCGCTCGGCACGGGCACGGGCCTGTCGGGCCTCGCCCAGCGCGTCCGCACGGTCGACGGCAGCATTCGGATCAACAGCCCTGCGGGCGGCCCGACCGCGGTGGAGATCGAACTCCCCTTGCACGCGTGAAACCCCTTCGGGAGCCGGAGGCCGTGAGACCATGCCGGCCATGCGCATCGTGATCGCCGAGGATGCCGCCGTACTGCGGGAGCTGCTCGCCCAGATGCTTACCGAGCGCGGGAACGAGGTCTGCGCCGCCGTCGCCGACGCCGACGCGCTGCGCTCCGCCGTCGCCGAGCACCGGCCCGACGTCACCGTCGTCGACATTCGAATGCCGCCCACCCACAGCGACGAAGGCCTGCGGGCCGCGATCGATATCCGCCGGGAGCACCCCGGCACCGGCGTGCTGCTCTTCTCCCAGTACATCGAGACCAGGTTCGCGACCCGGCTGCTGGCCGCGGGCTCCGCGGGCGTCGGCTATCTGCTCAAGGACCGGGTCGCCAACACCGCCGAGTTCACCGAGGCGCTGGCCCGGGTCGCCGCCGGCGGCACCGCCCTCGACCCCGAGGTGGTCACCCAGCTGGCGGGCGGCGGCCGGCGGACCGCAGAAATCGAGTCACTCACCGCGCGCGAGCACGAGGTGCTGGCGCTGATGGCGGAGGGCAGGTCCAACGCGGCCATCGCGCAGACCCTAGTGGTATCCGCGGGCACGGTGGAAAAGCATGTGGCGGCGGTCTTCAGCAAGCTCGGCCTGCCCTCCTCGGAAGATACCAACCGGCGGGTTATCGCGGTCCTGCGCTACCTGGGAGCGTAGCGAGGTGCCCAGCAGGCGCCGATCGCCGCTCCAGCCCGGCGAGTAACTGGCCGACCCGGCCCTGCCAGATCAGCAAGCGCTCAGGGATTCGCAGACCGTGCTGCCAGAGTGCCCTGTGGGGCTCCAGAATCGGAACCGAAGTCTGCGGAGCGATTTCCGGCCGCGTGTGCTCAGTGTGTGCTCGTCCGTCCCGGTACCAGCCGTCAGCACCCGGTACTACGCGGACAGCGTCATTTCGAGGAACGACGCCGGCCCTGTACGTAATGGCACGTGGCGGCATTTCATGGCACAGAGAAACCCTATTCTTGTGGAGTAGATAAACAAGGAGCTGCGGATTCCTTGGCACTTTTAATCCGTAGGCTGTGGGTTCGAGTCCCACGCGACCCACCCTGTGTGATGTCTCAGGACATCGGAACCCCCTGAACCTGCGATTTTGGGTTCAGGGGTGTTTTGTTGTGGGCCTGGTGGGGCGGCCGGTGGGTTGGTAGTCGCGGGTGGGGTCGATGGTGGGTTCGCGGAGGAGTTCGCCGGTGGCGGCGTTGACGACGCGGACGTGCAGGTCGTTGATGAGCATGATGATGTGGGTTCGGGCGTGGGTTCCTCCGATGCCGATGTGGCGGAGTTTGCCGGCCGCACCAGGCCCGGCACCAACGACCCCCGAACGCCAAGACCTCGCCGCTCCGTGACGAGGCCGAACTCGACGACCTACGGCCCGGCACGTTCGGTGACACCCTTGCTGGGTCGGGGGTCGCCTGTCCTGCTTCGATGCGGGTGGCGGCCTTGGTCAGCACCGTGCTCAAGGCGATGGTTACCCCTGCCGGGTTCGATGAACTCCTGGGCCGCCCAGACGGTCAGGTTGTGGGAGGAGAACCCGGGCGTGGTGTACTGCTTGTTCCAGCCTGCAGAAGCGG
The DNA here is from genome assembly GCA_937891035.1 of uncultured Thermomonosporaceae bacterium. Lineage (GTDB taxonomy): Bacteria > Actinomycetota > Actinomycetes > Streptosporangiales > Streptosporangiaceae > CALAED01. The sequence goes on from CALAED010000470.1 coordinate 5,229, forward strand.
GCAAGGATTTTTGGCGGTCCGCCGGAGTACTCACCGATTCCCTCGGCGAGTACGCCAAGCAATTGGTCAAGATGCCGGCGGACCGGCTCCGCATAGACCTAGAAAAGGTCCTCGCGCCGGCCATCTTGAGCTGGCAGCTGACCCAGACCAGCAGCGCTCGGCAGGTCACCGTCGGGCCAGGGGCTGCCCGCGTACAGCAATCTGTGTCATCGCGTCGGAGAAACGGCTAACCGTATCTATGTTTATCGGACGTGAACGAACAACGGGCAGCGGTTGGTACGGGCACAATGCCTGTACCACACCTCCGGGTGCGATCGCGAATGGGCAATGGGCGGGGTTTAGATGGACAGGCGATTACTGGTCGTTCTCTTTAGCGTCGGCGGG
>CALAED010000471.1 GCA_937891035.1 uncultured Thermomonosporaceae bacterium
CTTCCAGCTCGTCAACGATCGGAGCAAGACGGTACATCGCTGCCTGGGCTCGCAGGAACTGGCGATGCGGTCGCGCAGGATGACCGCTGAATGAGCTGCCGGCGGGCACATCGCCGAAAATGGCGCTCTTGGCAGCAATCCGGGCCCGGTCACCGATCACCAGATGGTCGGTGACGCCGACATGACCCGCGAGGATGGTTCCGTGGCCGATCCGGGTGCTACCTGCGATACCAACTCCTGCCATGATCAAACACCGCTCACCGATCCGGACATTGTGCCCCACCTGAACGAGGTTGTCGAGCTTGGTCCCTCGTCCAACCACGGTGTCATCGATGCTGCCTCTATCGATGCAGGTGTGGGAGCCCACCTCCACATCGTCCTCGATGATGCACCCGCCGACGTGCGGGATCCGAATGTGTCCATCACTTCCGGAGATGTAGCCGAAACCGTCACCCCCAATGATGGCTCCTGCCTTGAGCACGACCCGATTGCCCAGCCGGCTGCCCGCATAGCAGACGGCACCGGGTCCGATCACCGTATCCTCGCCCACGATCACCCCCTCGCCGAGTGACGCGTGCTGTGCGATGCGACTCCTTGCGCCCACGCGGGCGTTGCGCCCGAGGACGACGTAAGGCCCGATGGACACGTCGGGACCCAGGACTGCGCCAGCGCCGATTCGCGCGCTAGGATCGATGCCGTGGCTGGGGTGATCTTCGGGAAAGAGGGTGCGGAGCACCCGGACAAGTGCTTCGTAGGGATTTTTGACCACGATCCGGGTTGGTGGACCGGCCGCGCCCGAGGCGAGCTCTTCAGGAATCAGTACCGCTCCCGCCCGTGACTTCCCCAGATCATTCATGTAGCGGCTGGACACCGCCAGGGAGAGGGCGTCGGGCCCGGCCCGGTCGAGAGGCCGCACCGTCGCGATCTGTACGTCTCCATCGCCAAGCAGGCGGCCACCGACCAGGTCGGCGACCGCCTGCGCGGTAAGGCTGGCAGCCGTCACCCGACTAGCTGCCTGCTTTGAGCTGCTGGATAACGCGCTGGGTCAAATCCAGCGTCTTGTCTGCAGTAACGATCCCGTTATTTGGCGCGCTCACGTCGAAGATCACTGCGAAGTTCCCCGCCGCGCGCACTCCCTCGATGACGCTGTTTACCTTGCTCTGAATCGGATCCAGCAGCTCACGCTCGCGGGAGGCCGCCTTCTGCTGCAGTTCCTGGGTACGCTGTTCCAGCTTCTGTTGCTGGGCCTGGAGATCCTTGCGCTTGGCGGCCCGTTGTGTGGGGCTCAGCATCACAGACGACTGGTCGAAGTCAGACGCCGCCGAGTCGAGGCTGGCTTGCAGCTTCTGGACCTCGACGCGATACGTAGCCAGCTCCCTGGTGAAGGTCGACTCGGCCTTGACGTATCCGGGTGTCTGCTTGAGGATCGCCTGAGTGTTGACATATCCGATTTTGGCAGGCGTCGGCTGTTGGGCCTCCACGGACCCGGCGCTCGCAAGCGACAGTGCCGCTGCCACCCAGACTCCCACGACGACAAGCTTCATGCTTCACTCCCGATGAAAGGTGCGTTCCGGCTAAAAGAAATTCCCCAGCTTGAAATGGAGTTGCCATTTCGGTTTGGGAAGGCCAGCGGCGTCCACTCGGTCGAAGCCGTATCCCAGGTCGACTCCGATCGGGCCGAGCGGCGAGATGACAGCAGCGCCGAAACCAGCGCCCCGGAACAGCCGGGTGGGGTCCCACTGCCGGGCACTGCGATAAATGTTTCCGGCATCGAAGAATGTGCTCAGA
>CALAED010000472.1 GCA_937891035.1 uncultured Thermomonosporaceae bacterium
GCCGGTTCCGCCGATCCACCCCATCCCACCCGACCGACCCGACCGACCCGACAGACCCGACAGACCGGAGAGACCCGACAGACCGGAGAGACCCGACAGACCGGACAGACGATCGGAGCCCGCCAATGCATCGGCACCTCGCCGCCGACCTCGCGCGACTGCCCGAGTTGCTGGAGGCGACTCGGGCGCGCGCCACCGACTTCCTCGCCGGGTTGACTGGACGGCCCGTCGTGCCACCATGGCGGGCGCCCGAGCCTGAGCCGTTGCCGGAACAAGGCGCCGGGCTGCACGGGGCATTGGCCGAGTTCGCCGAGCGCTGGGAGCCGCTGATGTCGGCCAGCGCCGGCCCGCGCTACCTCGGATTCGTCACCGGTGGCGTCACGCCGGCCGCCCTGGCCGGCGACTGGCTGACCGCGACCATGGACCAAAACCCGACATCGGCCCTCGACCAGGCCGGTCAGCAGCTCGAACGCCTGACGATCGCCTGGCTGCGCGAGATGTTCGGGCTGAGCCCCGCCCATGACGGAGCGTTCGTCAGCGGCGCCACGACGTCCAACACCGTCGGTCTGGCCATCGCCCGCGAATGGCTGGGGGACCGGCTCGGCGTCCACGTCGCCGCCGACGGAGTCGGGGCACTTGGCGGCCGGGTACGGGTGCTGTCCGGCACACCGCATTCCAGCATCGGCAAGGGCTTGGCGGTCCTCGGTCTGGGCCGGCGCGCGCTGACCGAGGTGCCGACGCTCGCCGACCGCGAGGCCGTCGACCCGGCGGCGTTGGAAGAGGCGCTGAAAGCGGCGGCGCGGGAGGCGGCCGGCCCGTGCGTGGTGGCCGCCAACGCCGGCACGGTCAACACCGCCGACTTCGACGACCTGCTCGCGATCATCGAGTTGCGGGACCGCTATGGATTCTGGCTCCACATCGACGCCGCCTTCGGCGGTTTCGCCGCGCTGTCCCCCGCGCACGCGCATCTGGTCGCCGCGCTGGACGCCGCCGACTCCATCTGCGTCGATCTGCACAAATGGCTGAACGTGCCGTACGACAGCGCGCTGCAGTTCACTCGGCACGCAGCCCTACAGGCGCGAGTCTTCCAGAACTCGGCCGCCTACCTCGGCCCGCTGGGGGACGAGCCCGATCTCATCCATCTCACGCCGGAGAACTCCCGCCGCCTGCGGGCGCTCGCGGCGTGGTTCACCCTGCGCGCCTACGGCCGGGCGGGCCACGCGGCGATCGTCGAAGAATGCGTCGCCGGCGCGCGAGCGCTGGGCCGGGCCATCGCCGACATCGATGCGCTGCGCCTGCTCGCACCGGTCAGGCTCAACGTCGTGTGCTTCACCCTGGCCGACGACCCGGCCCCCGAACGACTCGCCGATCTCGCCGCCGACCTGACGGACGACGTCTTCGTCTCGCCGACCGTGTACGCCGGGGTACCGGCGCTCCGCGCGGCGTTCACCAACTGGCGGACGACCCAGGACGACTGCCGGCGCATCGCCGAAGCGCTCAGCCGGCACGTCCCCCGATACGCGTCCACCGAGATCTCATAGGCGCGCGGCGAAAGACGTGGGGCCGGTCAGAAAGGGGGGCCGGTCAGAAAGGGGGGCCGGTCAGGATGATGCGCGTGACCGCGGCGTAGAAGCCGCCGTCGGGCGGGACACAGCGCGGTGGCACCATAACCCCTGCCCGATTATGACGGCGCCTGTTGACTCCTCTGAAGCACGAATCACAACCCCGGTCCGCCGGGCCGTCCGGCCGCCTCGTCTTCGAGACCAGCGGGATCGCTACGGAAAGGCTGCGGAAAAGGCTACGGAAAGGCATCGTTCATGCTCACGGACACGCGCACCCGGCGGAACCCGATCGCGGCGGGGGCGGCCGTGCTCGGCGCGCTCGTCTTCCTCGTCCCGGGCGCCTGGGCGTTCTTCTGGCCGGCGTCGTTCTACGACACCATCGCCACCTTCCCCCCGTACAACCGGCATCTGTTCCACGACCTGGGGGCTTTCCAACTGGGGATCGGCGCGGCCCTGCTCGCCGCGCTCGTGTGGACCGACGCCCTGTTCGTCGCCCTGCTGGGCGGCGCGGTGGGTATGGTCGTGCATGCCATCTCACACTTCCTCGACCACGGCCTCGGCGGTCGCGACAGCGACGCGTGGGTGCTGAGCGTGGTCGCGGTCGTCGTGCTCATCGGGCTCGCCCTCCGTGCCCCCGCGCGGGGGGCCCGCTGACCGAAGGGCAAGCTCGCGTTGGCGCGGCCGACGGCCTTGCGTGCGATGGGCCAGTGGAGTCGGGCTCCGGGACTGGTGTCGCCACTCGCCTCGCCGGTCGGTCGCCGGAACCCGCCGGGCACGTCCTTGAGCTGGGAGGCCGGGTGCGCAAGGGCGCGATCCCCGCGATCGCCGGTGCGATCCTGGCCGTCGCCGGGCTGAGCTCCGAGATCGCCGGTGCGGTGTTCCTGCCGCCGACGGGGCACCTGGTCGGCGGGATCTTCGGCGGCATCGCCGCGATCGGTGGCGTCGTGCTTTTGGTGTCCGGCATCCGCGCTCTGCGGCTGCGCCGGTGGCTGGCGCGGCATGGCCGGCGGATCCGGGTCCCGCCCTCGTACGTGGGTCCGGACCTCACCACCACGGTCAACGGGAGGCATCCCTATGTCGTGCGGGCCGCCTTCCGCGACCCGGCGACCGGACGGTTGTACGTCGCCAGCAGCGAAGGGGTGTGGGCGGACCCGAAACCCGCCCTGATGCTCGATCCGTACGTCACGGTGCTGTTCGACCCGCGAAAACCGAGGCGCTGCGTGGTCGAATTGTGACGAAAGCGCCGAGCGGTACGAGCGCGCCTCGCGGCCGTTGTGCGACCATTGTTTCGATGGAGGAGGCCGGCATGTGCGAGGCGATGCATCCCCGCTAGGGCCGCGAATCGCGGCCCGAAAAGGGGTCAGCAGCATGTCGCGCACCTACAAGGACGCGCCAAGTCGCCGCAAGAGCATCATCCGCCGCTATTACGCAAGTCCGCCGCGGCTGTTCATCAACCACGTCTGGACCAGCCGGCAACGTCAGGCGGTCCGCGTCGCCTGCCTGGAGGCGGTCAAGGAGCACCGCGCCACCTGGACGGTCGACGTCATCCCGTCTGTTGATCAGCACCGGCAGTGCGCCAAGTGGCTCTGGTCCTGACGCCGCCGGACGACGTCGCCCCGGTCCCGGGTGCCGGACTTGCCGCGCCGCCGGTTTGCCTCGGTTTGCCGCCGGGCGATGGTCCACGGTGCGGGCTTGCCGCCATCGCATGCCGGTTTTCGTCCACCGTGAGCGGGACCGAGAGCCGGTCGGAGAAGAAAAGGTCCGTGGCCGATCGGCGCCGCCCGGCTGCGATGATGGTGCGCATGTTCGGCGAGAGCGAGGAGGGCCTGCCGTTTCGATGGGACTTGGTCACCCCCGACCGACTTGGTTCGCTGCTCGCCGACAACGACGAACCCGACCTGTGGTTCCTGGAGGAGTTGGTCGCGTGCGCCGGCAAGGTCCTGGCCCGCAGCGCCAACGGGGACCTGATCTTCGTAGGCAGATCGCTGGATTCCATGTTCGACCTGCTCGGCGGCGCGTTGGCGGACCTTGAACGCGAGGCCCGGCTGCGGCGGCTGCCGCTGTCGTTCGTACGAGATGGTGTCGGGACGTTCCGCACCTTTCGTCGGCGCGCGTTGACCCCCGGTGAGCTGGCCAAGGCCAGGCGCATGCTGGCCGCGGTCGACGTCACGCCGCGGGCACTGGCCAGCCGGAACCGGCCGGTGGCCTTTGTCGACGTCGTCAGCCGCGGCGCCACCTTCACCGAGCTGTTCGATCTGTTGCGCGAGTGGATCGACGACGAGCGGCAGCCGTGGCCGGTGATCCGGAGCAAGCTGCGGTTCATCGGGGTGACCAGCCGGACGAAGACCAGTCCCAACACCTATCGCTGGCAGCAGCACGCCGCCTGGACGCGGACGTTGCCGGCGCGGGCGGTGGTCAACGTATCGCTGGACCCACGGGTCTGGTCGTACTTCGGTGACTCCCAGATCAAGCTGACCCGCTCGTTCCGGCCCGAAGACTGGCTGGCCGCCGCCGATGGTCCCGCCCGCGGGGAGCGGACCCGGCACGCCCTCGCCGAGGCGGTCGCGCTCGTCGCCCATGGCCGCAGCCAGGCCGGCCGACGCGCGCTGGCCCACGCGATGCGCCGCGAGCCCGCACTCGCCCAGCCCTGGCTGCGCGCCCTCGTCACCGCGTTGAACGGCGGCGGCTGACCGGCCAACCAAGGTGGGCCGCCTCGCCGCCGGTCTTCCCGGGGTCCGGGCTCGCCCTGACCGCCCTTCCCTCGCCTGGCAAGCTGGACGGGTGCGCCTGGCGACCTGGAACGTCAACTCGATCGGTGCGCGGCTGCCGCGACTGCTCGACTGGCTGGCCACGACCAAACCCGACGTCGTGTGCCTGCAAGAGACTAAGTGTCCCGCCGACCGCTTTCCGGTCGCCGAGGTCGGCGAACTCGGATACACCGCCGCCGCGCATGGCGACGGCCGGTGGAATGGTGTCGCGATCTTGTCAAAGGTCGGTGTCGAGCAGGTGTCGAAAGGCTTTCCCGGCGAGCCCGGGTTCGCCGTGCCGCCGGCCGAACCCACCCTGCTCGACGACATGGACGAAGCGCCGGAGCTGAGGATGCCCCGCCCGGAGGCGCGCGCGATCGGCGCGACCTGCGGCGGGCTGCGGGTGTGGTCGTTGTACGCACCGAACGGACGCACACCCGGCTCGCCGCACTACGCCTACAAGCTCGACTGGTTCGCGGCGCTGCGCACCGCGCTCGCCGACGAACTCCGGCGCGAGCCCCGGATGGTCGCGTGCGGCGACTTCAACGTGGCGCCCGCCGACGTCGACGTCTGGGATCCGGCCGCGTTCATCGGCTCGACGCACGTCACGCCCGCCGAACGCCAGGCGCTGGCCAAGCTGCGCGGCCTCGGGCTGCACGACGTGGTGCCGACGCCGATGAAGGGACCGCACCCGTTCACGTACTGGGACTACCGGGCCGGGATGTTCCATCAGAACAAGGGCATGCGCATCGACCTGGTGTACGCCACCGCCGCGGTCGCCGACCGAGTGCACGCGGCCTACGTGGATCGCGATGCCCGAAAGGGAAAGGGTCCATCCGATCACGCGCCCATCGTGGCCGACCTGGATTAGGCCAAGCCGGGCACGGCCGGCGCCCGCCGGGGAACTGCTGGGGGCCTGCCGGGGCTTAGGCGGCCGGCCCGAGCAGGTCCCATCGGTTGCCCGCGACGTCGAGGAACACGGCCACCCGCCCATATGGTTCGGTGCGCGGCGAGCCGACGAACTCGACGCCGGCGGCCAGCATGCGGTCGCGGGCGGCATCGAAGTCGTCGACCCGGAGGAAGAAACCCACGCGTCCGCCGACCTGGTTTCCAATGACCGCGGATTGCCGCGGGCCGTCCGCGCGGGCGAGCAGTATGCCGGTCTGCGCGGCCGGCGGCCGTACGACGACCCACCGTTTCGGCCGGCCATCGGTGGTGCGCGCGGGTGAGTCCTCGGCCAGCTCAAAGCCCAGGGCGACGGTGAAGAACTCGATGGCTCGGTCGTAGTCGTCCACCACGATCGTGGTCAGGTCGAGTCGCATCCTTCGAGCGTAGGGCTACGCGCCGGCCGGCAGAGGGGAGCGGGCCGTGGTGCCGAGCCGCCGGTGACCCGCTGCCTAACCGACACCGGCCAATGTATTGATCCGCTATGGAGGCGAATATACGGTTTTGCCGGATCAATCCGGAGGAGGCCGTGTGTCGACCACGAAGCGCGTGAAGACGGCAAGAACCGTGGCCCTGTCGTTGATCGTGGTGGTGCCCTGCGTGGTCGCGCAGCCGGCGATGGCGCTGCCATGGAAGCCACCGCCGATCGAGTCCTACGAAGGAGACCCCGGCCGCCTCGGCGACCCGGCGAGTTGGCGTACCCCAGAGTTCAACCGGGACTCCGGCCTGGTGTCGATCGGAGCGGAGTTCGCCTACGCCGCCGGCTACTCCGGCGCCGGGATGAACATCGGCATCGTCGACTCCGGCTTCTTCGCCGGGCACGTACGAGAGCACGGCAGCCTCGACACGGACTACGCGGTCGGAGATCGCTACTTCTCGGTGACCGCCCAGGGCGGCGAGACCGGCCCGACGCCGGGCTTCTACGACCCGGCGTTCAACGACAGTCACGGCACGCACGTCAGCGGGACCGTGGCGGCGAGCCGCGATGGCGTCGGCGAAACGCAGCCGGAAGGACCAGCGGCCAACATGCACGGCGTCGCGTTCAACAGCGACACCTACAACGGCAACACCCACAAGACGGACGGCGTGTTCTACGGCCTGGTGCCGCCGAACGCGACCGCGGCGCAGACACCGGACAACGCCTATCTCGCCAACGTCTACCGGGCCGTGAGCAGGGCGAAGACGGCGAACGGCAAGCCCATCAGGCTCATCACCACCAGCTGGGGCAGCGCGCCGCCCACGGAGAACTACAACACGCTCGAGCCGCCGCCCGGCGCCCCGGCCACCTTCGGCCTGAACGCGGCGTGGCGTTACCTGTCGACTCCCGACGGCGTCGCCGATGCGAACGGCAATACCGTGCATTGGCTGAATGGCGCCATGGAAGTCGCCGAATCCGGCAAGATCCTCCAGTTCACCGCGGGCAACGCCGGCGTCTCGAACCCGACGGCGCGGGCCGCCACGACGTACTTCCGGCCGGACCTGGAGGGCAGCTGGTACACCACGTCGGGAGTCAACCCCAACATCGGGCGCACGTTTAATGCCGACGGTTCTGTACGGGTCCCGGGGCAGCAGGAGTTCAACCGGTGCGGCGTCGCGAAGTGGTCTTGCATCACCGCGCCGAGCAGGCTGATCAACAGTACGTGGGTGGAGCTCGTCAACGGAGTACCGCAGGCGCGTTATCGGGCAGCGTCCGGAACGTCGATGGCCGGCCCGCACTCGGCGGCCGCGCTGTTGTTGATCATGCAGCGCTTCCCGTACATGAACAACGAGCAGGCGCTCTACACGATGTTCACCACCGGCCGGCAGAACGCCACCATCAACGACGATGCGGGCAACGCCGTTCCGAATCCCACCGCCGGCCAGATCGTGCAAGTTCCCGACGCGCGCAACGGCTGGCACACGGTCAGCCTGCGGGAGGCCGTGAAGGGTCCAGGCCAGTTGCTTGGACGGTTCGACGTCGACACGCGGGGCATCAGCGACGTCTGGTCGAACGACATCTCCGACGTCGCGATCCGGGCGCGCCAGCAGGAAGACGCCGCGGAAGAGGCCGCCTGGGAGGCGACCAAGGTCGAGAGGGGCTGGACCAACGGCCTGCCCGCAGACGCCAGCGAGATCGACAAGTTCGACTTCGCGGTGGGCACCCGGCGCGAGCAGGCCCGCGAAGCACGCGTTTACGAAGGCAGCCTCGTCAAGCGCGGCGGCGGAACCTTGTTCCTCACCGGCAACGACACCTGGCAGGGCACGAGCACGGTCCGCGGCGGCAAGCTTTCGGTCGTCGGCTCGCACGCCAGCGCGATCAACGTCCGCGGCGGAGCGCTGGGCGGCGGCGGCACCGTGGCCGGCGACGTCAACGTCACCGACGGAGTACTGCAGCCCGGCGTCACATCCGAGGAAGCGCGGCGCGCCGCCAACGAGCACGTCGTCGCCGGCAACGTCCTGAACGTCGGCGGGGACGTGCGCATCGGCGACGATGGCGGGTTCGCCGCGACCATCTCCGGCGACGGCAACGTCACGAGCGTACGAGCCACCGGTGATCTGGTGCTGGACGGCGACCTGCGCCTGGACGTGCGCGGGAACCTCACTCGGGGCGCCGTGCTGACGATCATGAGCGGCGGCTCGGTCAGCGGGACGTTCGACGGACTGGACGAAGGAGATGTGGTCAGGGCAGACGGCCACCTGTTCAGGGTGTCCTACAAGAACAACAGCGTGACGCTCACCGTCGTTCGCTAGCGGCCCAGCGGCGGAGCCGGCTCCAGCCCGGCTCCGCCCGGCTTCGTGCGGAGCCGCCGAACCGGGCCTCATCCGGACTCAGGCCGCGGCCGGGGCGACGCTGTAGTCAGGGCTCTCGATCGAGACATGGACGGTGCCGGCCGGGCAGGCGCTCTGGCCGGCACCGCTGTAGTGGATCATCGCGGTGGGTCATCGCGGTGGGTCGTCGCGGGCAGCGGCAAGCGCAGCGGCGCTTCGCGACGAGGGCGCGCGGAGCGGGGATCGACACGTTCGCACTCATGCCATCGGCTCGCCCTCATGCCGTGAAGCACACGCAGGGGGCGACGGCGGGTCAGACATCGAAGGCGGGTCGGTGGCCGGCGCCAGGACCCACCGCGCGAAGTCGGCCGGGACCGCATTGTTTCCGCACACGATCGTGGTGACCCGGCGCCCGGCGAACCGCTTCGGCGACTCAAGCACGGCGGCGATCCCCAGCGCCGCCGACGGCTCGACGACGAGCCCCGCATGTTCATAGAGCGCGCGCATACCGGCCTTGATCGACTCTTCGCCGACGAGTATTACGTCATCGAGGACGAGCAGCAGGTCGGCGAGCACCTCAGGAATCGGGCAGCGACCGGCGACGCCGTCGGCGATCGTCGCGACGCGGTCCGTCTCGACCACCGTTCCACGCCGCCACGACAGCGACATCGCGGGCGCACCGAGGGGCTGGATTCCGATCACCTGCACGTGCTCGGCGAGCGAGCGCATGACGTACCCCACGCCGCTGGCCATCGCTCCACCCCCGATGGCCACGAGCACGACATCGAGCCCCGGATCGTCTCGCACGAGCTCGAGGCCGATCGTCGCCGCGCCCTCGCACGTGGCCAGGTCCAAGCTGTCCTCGACCAGGTGGGCGCCGTCGCCGTCCGCTTCAGTGATCTCTCGCGCCAGCAGCCGGGCGTCTTCGATGTCCTCACCGTCGAGCCGGACGTCGGCGCCGAACGCGGCGATCTGGCGCAGTTTGAGCGGGTTGGCGGTCCGCGCCGCCACGACGGTGACCGCCAAACCCCGGCGCGAGCCGCTGTAGGCCAGCGCCTGGCCGAGGTTCCCGGCGCTCGCGCAGACCATACGGGACGCGCCGTTCCACTGAGCCACGGCCGCCACCGTCTCGGTGCCGCGTCCCTTGAAACTCCGGACGGGGTTGAGCGTCTCGACCTTCAACGTCATCGAGCACCCGAGCGCTCGGCCGAGCGGCGGGCACAGGAGCGCCGGTGTGTCGAGGAACACCGGATCGATTACGCCGGTAGCGTCGCGCACCCGATCGAGCCGGAGCCGGACGCGGTCAAGACCACTCATGGCATTTCAACTCCCCACGGGCCCCACGTCGAACCGGGGATGCGACCCCGGCCCTCTCGCCGGGCGAGCCTGATGCCCACCCGTGCGACCCTGCCGGCTGAGTGAGCCTGTGCGTCCGGCCCGATGCGTGGGGGAGGGCCGGCCGCTACATCGAGTGGCCGACCGCTGAACACGGCACTGCGGGCACGAGCGACCGGCCCAGCCGACGGCCGAACCGGCGTACCGGCACGGAGAAAATGGCG
>CALAED010000473.1 GCA_937891035.1 uncultured Thermomonosporaceae bacterium
GCGCGCCAACCCGTCCTGGTCGATGTAGAAGTTCGACTTCGGCTCGGTCACCTCCCCGGCGAGCACGATCAGCGGGGTCCGGCTCTTGGCCGCCTCCGTGACACCGGTGATCGCATTGGTGAGGCCACAGCCCTGGTGCAGGCTCACCACGGCCACCGAGCCGCTCATCCGGGCGTACGCGTCCGCCATCGTGGCGGCACCGCCCTCGTGCCGTGCCGCGACGAACCGGGCGCCGGCCGCCACCAGCGCGTTGGTCATGTGGAAGTTGCCGGAGCCGACCACCCCGAACACCTGCCCGACGCCCGCCGCCGCCAGCGCCCCGCCGACGGCCTCGGCGACGTTCATCAGCGCTCCACCAGGGCGAGCACCCGGGCCGGCGCCCCGGATCCGGTGACGATGGGCAACGGCCCCGCGATGACGACGGACCCGGTCGGCGGCAACGCGGCGAGGTTCCGCAGCTGGGTCAGGCCATACTTCCCGCTGCCCAGCAGGTACGAATGGCAGGGGAAGGCCGGGTCGAACGAGTGCGCGCGCCCGGCGTCGGTGCCGACCGTCTCGACGCCGAGTCCGATCACCGGGGACTCCCGCGCCAGCCACCGGGCGCACTCCGGCGACAGACCGGGGGTGTGCGGTCCGTTCTCGTCGGCGTTGAGGAACGCCTGCTCCGACCCCGACCGGGCGTCCCAGCCGGTACGCAGCAACAGCCAGCCGCCCGCGGGCAGTGGCCCGTGTTCGGCCTCCCATGCCCTGATGTGGTCGACCTCGACCAGGAAGTCGGCGTCCTTGCCGGCCTCGGCGGAGAAGTCGAGCACCACCGCCTGCGCGATCAGCCGGCCCGCTGGGATCGACGCCACGTCGTGCAGATCCTTGCCGGTGATCCAGTGGATCGGGGCGTCGAGATGGGTGCCGGTGTGCTCGCCGCTGCGGAAGTTGTTCCAGTACCACACCGGGCCGCGGTCGTCGTACCTGCTGATCTCCTGGAGCTCGAACCTCGCCGTCTGGCCGAACTCCGGCGGCAGCGCGATCACCGGTGTGGCCGCCGACAGCGGCGAGGTGAGGTCGACGACCTCGATCGATCCGTTGGCGAGGCCCGTCGCGAGGGCGGCGAGCGTTGACGACTGGGACATCGAGGGTCCTCCTGGGTCCTGAGGTCGCGGTCTCACCCAAGCCGCGACCGGGGATGGGTCATGCGCCCTGGCTTCGCGGCCGGTATCCGGTGGACTCCCGGTCCCACGTCGATTCGGTGACGCCGCGTTCGCGGAGCACGGCCTTGCGGACCTTGCCGTTCTCCGTCAGCGGCAGCTCGTCCACGAAGTCGAGGTAGCGCGGGATCGCGAAGTACGACAACCGCGGTTCGCACCACCGCACCAAGTCCAGCGGACCGGCCTGCCGGTCCGGCGTCGGCACGACCGCCGCCATCACTTCGTCTTCGGCCAGTTCGGACGGAACGGCGTACACGGCCACGGCCGCCACGGCCGGGTGCTCGCCGAGCACCTGCTCGACCTCGAGTGAGGAGATGTTCTCCCCGCGCCGGCGGATGCCGTCGTCCGACCGGTCGAGGAACCGCAACCAGCCCGCCGCGTCCCGGACCACTCGGTCGCCGCTGTGAAACCACAGATCTCGCCAGGCCTTCACCGTGGCGCCCGGGTTGCCGAAGTATCCGGTCGCGAACGCGTACGGCAGCCGGGATCGGCAGACGAGCTCGCCGGCGACGCCGTCCGGCACGTCGATCCCCGTGGCGTCGACGACGCGTACCTCGAAGTCGGGCAGCTGAACCCCCATCCACCCCGGACGTTGCCGCATGGGGTTCGCGCCGATCATGAAGTTCGTCTCGGTCGAGGCGTACCCTTCGATCAGCCGGACGCCGAACCGGTCCATGAACCGCCGGTGCGATGGCGCCGGAGTCGCCGGGGCGAGGGCGATGCGCACCCGGTGCCGGGTGTCGAGCTCGGACGGTTCGGCACCGAGCAGGAGCTGCACCATCGCGCCGAGTACGTAGGTCACGGTGGCCCCGCGGTCGACCGCTTCGGACCAGAACCTGGACACCGAGAACCGCTCGGTCAACACCAGCGTTGCCCCGCTCACCAGCGCCTGGAAGACCGCGGACAGGGCGTTGACGTGGAACAGCGGCAGGCACGTGTAGAGAACGTCGTTCTCGTCGATCTCCAGCCCCTCCACCACGGTGACGCCGAGCCAGAAGAACTGCGCGTGCGGGCAGCACACGCCCTTCGGCAATCCGGTCGTCCCGGAGGTGTACATGATCGCCAGCGTGTCGTCCGGCGCGGGATCGACCGTCGGGACCGCCTCGCCGAGTCCCGGATGAGTACGGAAGGCCGGCCGGGCCGGCCCGGCCGGCGCGGCCGGCGCGGCCGGCGGGGCCTGTTTGGGCGGCCCGGCCGGCGTGCCGTCCGGGACGTCGCCGAGCACCCACACCTCTCGCAACGCCTCCGGAATGTCGACGTTCATCAGCGCCGAGACCAGCCCGGGCTCCACCACCAGCAGCTCGGCGCCGGAGTCGGTGAGGGTGTGCCGGAGTCCGTTGCCGCGCAACGCCGTGTTGAGCGGTACCGCGATCGCGCCGATCCAGGCACAGCCCAGCACCGTCTCCAGCAGTTCGAGCCGATTGCCGCACAGCACGGCTATCCGGTCGCCCGTCTCGACGCCATGCGCGCGGAGCACACCGGCCGCGCGCGCGGCCCGGTCCGCGGCCTCGCGGAAACTCCACGTACGGTCGCCGCACACGACGAGCGGGCGGTCGCCATACTCGGCCGACCCGCGCGACAGCAACCGCGGCACCGTGCACGTGTCCGGCCACATCTCCCGCAACGAGTCGCGCTGCTTGGGCAACAGCCCGGCGTCGGTCGGCAGGTAGGCGCCTTCGGCGGCGAACGCGTCGCTCGTGACCTCCAGCTCGGTTCCCGGTGGATACTCCCTGCCGAGTCGGCCGATCACGACCGCGCCGGTCTCGGTCCGCAGGGTCGCGAGATGGATCGAACCGCCGTCCACCGCGGTCGTCTGCTCGACCTGGACCCGGGTCACCGGCCGGCCGCCGAGCTCGTCGCCGTAGCACCGTGGGCAAACCGGGCGGGGCGGGAAATGGTCGTGGCCGCAGGAGTCGCAGTGCCGGACGGCGGGCGGGGTCGTCATCGCAGCACTCCTTCGAGAATCACCGCGTTCGCGCAGGCGCCATATCGGTAAACGACCATTCCGTAACCGCTCACCACGGCATGTCGGGCGCCGTGGACCTGCCGGTCGCCGGCCCGGCCGAGCAGTTGGGTCACCGCTTCGACGAGCCCGTGCATCCCGCCTGCGGCACCCGCCTGGCCGGCCGACAACTGGCCGCCCGACGGGTTCAGCGGCCAACGATCGATCGCCAGCCGCTCGTGCAGGAACCGGTCGAGGTCGCCGTCCGGCAGCAGACCGAGATCATGCAGCTGCGCGAGGACCATCACCGGGTAGTCGTCGTAGACGCAGGCGAGATCGACGTCGCCCGGCTGTCGTGCCGAGCTCGCCCAAAGATCGTCCGCGACGGTGTGCAGACCGGTTCGCAGCCCATCGCCCTCCTGGCCGTCGTGGTTGTGAGCTGCGGCGAATGCGCGCACGTGGACCCGCGGCCCCGCCGTCGCGCCCGCCGCCGTCGCGCCCGCGGTGACGACGACGGCGTCCCCGCCGGTCACCACCGGGACGCAGTCGAACCGCCGAAGCGGTGCAGCCACGACGGGCGCCCTGAGGTAGTCGTCGAGAGCGAGCCGCTCGCGGTAGACCGCCTTCGGATTGCGACTCGCCCACCATCGTTGGCTCAGTGGTACCTGCGCGTAGTCCTTCTCGCTGAGCCCGTACGCCGCCATGTGCCGTTGGGTCAGCATGGCGAACAAGGCGTTGGGCCCGGTCACCCCCACCGGAGTCAACGCTTCCGCGGTGGCGCGGTTGTAGTTCGCGGTCAGCTCACTGAACGTCGCCTTGTCGAAGTGGTCGCCGGCCACGAGCACGACGGTGCGCGCCGCGCCGGACTCGACCGCGTGGATCGCGTGCTGGAGGAGGTTGAGCGCGCTCGCGCCGCCGTTCGGGTCGTCCATGATCCAGCGGAGCCGGAGGCCGAGCCGCCACGCCAGATCGATGGCGTGATCCGGGGCGAGCGTGAAGCTCGCGACGCCCAGTCCGTCGACGTCCTCAGGCCCCAGACCGGCCTCGGCGAGCACGCCGCGCACCGTCTCGGTCAGCACTCGTTCCGTCGTCGAGTCCCGATCCGGGTGTCGGGTGTAGGCACGTTCGTACGCGGCTATGATCGCCGCCCGGCTCATCGCGACGGCTCCACTCCGACGGTGGGCACAGGTTTGGTCGGGGACTTCCCGACGGTGTCCAGGTCGCGTGCCGCGGTCTCCGGCGCGTAGATCAGAGCCACGATCGTCGCGAGGCTCAGCAGGGCGATATAGCCGGCGATCGGCCACCAACTGCCCGACCAGGCGAAGAGCAGGGTCGCGATGAGCGGCGACAGGCCGCCCGCGAGCACCGACGCGAGCTCGTGGCCGAGAGCGACGCCGCTGTACCGCACACCGCTGCCGAACAGCTCGCTGAAGAAGCTCGCCTGCGGGCCGATCATCGCGGCATGGCAGCCGGCGAGCGCCACGATGAGCGCGATCCACACCAGCACGGTCTCCTTGGTGTGGAGCATCAGGAAGAACGGCACGGCCCAGGCGACCATGCCGACCGCACCGCCCAGGTACACCGGGCGACGACCCCACCGATCGGACAACGCACCCCAAAGCGGTATGGAGGCCGCCTCGAACACCTCCGCGATCACCACCCCGACCAGCGTCACCCACGGCGCGATGCCGATCTCTTTCGCGTACGTGAGCACGAAGACCAAGAAGATGTAACTGCCGCCGTTTTCGGCCATGCGCGCACCGAACGCCACCAGCACCGCCCTGGGGTGTTGACGGACGGCGGCCAGGACGGGGAAGCGTTCGGTGGCCCGGTGCTCGCGCAGCTTGGTGAAGGCGTGCGTCTCCAGCACGGTCAGCCGGATGATCAGGCCGACGACGAGGAGCACGACGCCGAGCAGGAACGGAACCCGCCATCCCCAAGACTGGAAGGCGTCGGGCGAGAGCGTCCCACTCAGCAACGCGAACACCGCCGCGCTGAGGACAAAGCCGATGCTGACGCCGGACTGACCGATCGCCGACTGCATCCCGCGGCGCCGCGGGTCGGCGTTCTCGCTGATGAGCAGCACGCCGCCGCCCCACTCGCCACCGACGGCGATGCCTTGGAGGATGCGCAGCACCGTCAGCAGGATCGGCGCCCACACACCGATCTGGTCGTAGGTCGGCAACACACCCACCAGGCCGGTCGTGATCCCCATCAAGGTCAGCGTCGTCACCAACATCGCCCGGCGGCCGATCCGGTCACCGAAGTGCCCGAAGATCACCCCACCGAGCGGACGGGCGGCGAAGCCGAGCGCGTAGGTACCGAATGCGGCGATCGTGCCGGCCAGTGGGTTGAAGGAGGGAAAGAACAGCTTGTTGAAGACGAGGGCCGCCGCCGTGCCATAGAGGAAGAAGTCGTACCACTCGAGCGCGTTCCCGACCAGACTGGCCACCACCACGCGCCGGATCGACTGTCTTTTGGGTACCGAGTGCGTCATCGGTCCTCCTTGTGCACGGCGCCACGGCGCCCTGAACGAGCGCCTCATCGTGCTATGGAGCGAACGGACCGGTGAACCGCAACGGTCCATTCACCGGAACGCTCGTCAGCGACCGCCACGCAGCGACCGGGACAGCCCGTCGCAGGCCATCAGCAGGACCGGCGAGTACCGGTTGACGTCCAACCGGCCGGTTGGCGCCACCACACTCAGCCCGGCGACGACGCGGCCGGCCAACCAGACGGGGCCGGCGATCGCGAGGTATTCGATGCCGATGTTGAGACGGGTGGTCGCATAGCCCTGTCGCCGCACCTCGCTGAGCTCGGCACGGAGCTGCCGCGGACTCGTGCCGGGATAACAGCCCCAGCCGTCGAGCCCCGCCGCGCAGAGCTCATCGACCCGTTCGGGCGGGCCGAAGGCCAAGATCACCTTGCCGGACGCCGCGCAGTACATCGGCGCTCGCCCGTCGAACTGAGTGGCGATGTGGCCACGGCCGCGGCTGCCAACGTACTTCTCGGTGAACAGCATCCCGTCTCGTCCCGGTACGACGAGCAGCGCGATCTCTTGCGTGACGTGGGACAGGTCGTCCAGGTACGGCGCGGCCGCGACGCGGAGGAGCCGGTGCGCCGGAGCGCGCTGGCCGAGCTCGTAGAGCCACGGGCCCAGGCGGTAACGATGCCCGTCCCGCTCGAGCAGATCGCAGGTGACCAGCTCCTGGACCAGCCGATGGACGGTCGCTTTCGGGAGCCCGCTGCGTCTGGCGAGCTCACTGATGCCCAGGCTCGACGACGTCGCGTCGTAGGACTGGAGTATGGCCCGCGCGCGCCGCAGGACGGCCTTAGCCGGTGGGTCCTCGCGTCTCTGGTTAGCGGTCTCGACGGCCATGGCGGACTCCTGCTGACGCGTAGCCGCAGGTACGTGCCGCTTTCGGGACTCGAACCCGCGCCATCTGACGTTGCACTGCTGCTCTCGTGTTTGTCAAGAGGCGAGGATCGATCGTTGAGGGACAAGTCGTTCCTGGTCAGAACGTTTCGCGGGCGACGTGACGCTCAGGCCCATACCGCGTCACGCTTGCCGAGGTCATCGCATGCCGCGGAACGTGGTCGTGAGTTGATCCGCAGCCGTTCGCGGCGATGAGGAGGCCCGTGCGCGCTCGTGCACGGACCTCCTCATGAGGGTGATTCGCCAACCGCGATGTCTGGTCAGCCGGTCACGGGAAGATCGCCGGGGACCGGGGTCGGCGCGGGTGCGACGCCGGGCGCGGCGCCGGGCGTACTGGCCGTCGGAGCCGGGCTGGCCGAGGGGTTGCGACCATCGGGCGGCGTCGGCTCCCCGGAGGTGGCACGACCACAGGTGACGGAGGCGATGCTGACCGTCTCGGTCTGTCCGGCGCCGAGGGGCAGGCTCACCTCGACCGCGGTGACGGTAAGGCCACCGTCGGGGTTGCGGACCTGCTTGTTGAGGGTCACCGTGGCGGTACCGATCTTGTCGAGCTGCACCACGACGGCGCTGTTGGGCCGCGGCCGCACGGCGAGTGTCCGGCCGTTCAGCACCACCTTCGTCAGGTGGGAGACGCCGTTGCCGTTCTCACACTTCGCGGTGATCAGGTCGGCCGTGAGTCCGGCCCGGGCCAGCTTCAGGTCCGCGACTGAGGCTCGTCCGTGACCGGCCCATGCGGCCGCCGACAAGACCGATGCGCGCACCAGCGGGTTGGCGGGCACCTCGGCGAGGCTCTTGCGGACGGGACGGCTCGAGGAGGTGGGCGGCACGAACGGGGTCGGCGGGATGGCCACCGGCCCGGTGGCGGACACGCCGAATGCCGAGCCGGTCGCGTTCGTACTCGCGTGCGAGGCCGGCGCCCAGATCACGAGAGGTGCGACGACCGCGCAGGCGGCGGCGGTATATGTGGTCAGATGCGTCAAGCGCACGGTTTGAATCTCCTTTGTCTCTATGAACGGTTGACATGAAACGAAAGCGGGGTCTCGCCGGTTGTCTAGGCGGTGACGACAACGGGCGTGCCGAGCGGCACTCGAGACAGCTCTTTCAGCGCGTTCTCGGGGACCCGCACACAGCCATGGGTAACGGCTTTACCGAACACCGACGATTGCGGCCAGCCGTGGAACGCGACCGTGCCGGGTCCGCCCCCGAACGTGTCGAGCGTCGCCGAATGCGCCCCGACCGGCAGGATGAGCCGGCTGTAGGTCGGCCGGGTTGGGGCCAACGAGGCGAGCAGGAACGTACGTCCGGTCGGCGTGGGCGTCTTGGCGTCTCCCACCGCGACGGTCCACGTGCCCACCTTGCGTCCTGAGTTGAGGATGACGAGACGGCGGTCAGACGTGTCGACGTTGATGCGGTACGAGCTGCGGGCGGTCCGCAGTTTGCCGCCATCAGTGGCGAGCCACCCGGTCGCGCCGTTTGGCCGGCTGGGCAGCAGCACCCTCAGCCACCCTGGCTCGGTCCCCACCACCGGAAGCCAAGTGGGGCCGCCCAGCTGCTTGTCTGGCAGGACGGCTACGGGGGGTCCGCCGGGTGTGGCTGATATCGGTACGGGCGCCGTCGGATGCACGACGGTGCCGTCGGTGTTGGCGGACGGATCTGAGTCCTGCGGAAGGCCGCGCAACGTCGTGTAGGTAGTCGCCTGTGGCAACGACGCCCCAGGTGATGCCGGCCGCCCTTGAGCAGGGTCTGCGGCCTGGCCGCAACCCGTCGCCAGCGTCGCGGCGGCCGCCGCGACGACTCCCGCGGTAGCGGCGCGCGACCTGAGCGATCGCGCGGCCGGCGACGTCGAATGGCCGCCGCGGGGAGGCTCGAAACGATTGCGCACGAAGACTCCAAGAGATCATGGTTTCGGGAGGCGGGGAATGACACCAGGAATGCCCGCGAGATTGATCATCTCGCTGTGCAGGAACATATGTACCACATGTTCAATGGAGTAGGAGATAAGACGCCAAGTACCGGCCGAAAAGGCATGAGGCCGATACATGGGACTCGCAAGACGTCCAGTTCGCCTGACTTGCCCAGGATTTGACGATTTTCCAGACTTGAAGGGTCAATGACGCAGGCCGCCGACCATGGCTCGTGAGATCCCCGGCTATGGCGCGGCACCCGGATTGCGCTGGCCAGGGGCCGGCATGGGGAGTAACACATCGCTGCTCAAAAACGCTGAAATATTGCCGATGGCGTGGAAGATCGGGGAAAGCGCTTAATAAGCCTCCAGCGATTAAAGGCTAGTCCCGCCGCGAAGGGATCGCGGGCAGACGCGACGGGGTCATCTCCTTGTCGGCCACCCACTGGTGCCACCGAACTCCGGCCACCTGAAGGGCGCCTTCGGCGTCGCACACGATGGCGCAAGCATAGCCACCTGCTGGCCGAGGACCTGGTGCACAGCGCCAGGCGGACGGCGGACCACACCATGAGGTCCGCAACCTTGGCCGACACGCCGCCTGTCGGCAGATCTTCGGCGATCTACTCGGCATCGAGTTCGTCGAAATCTGACACCGTACGCCGTCAGTCGGCGTGTGTGGAGGTGATGTATCTGACCAGCTCGTCGAAATCGTCGTCTCTCGCGTAACTGAGGCGCTTGATCTTACGGAGGATCAGCGGGATCACCTCGTCCCTATGGTCGTCCTCGTTGAGCATGAGCACGAGAATGCGCTCGTGCATGCCGGTGCGCAGGGCCGCAGCCAACTCCTGGGACTCCCAATTCCAATCCGCGAAGTTCGAGCTGATGCACGCCAGTAGGAAGCGACTGGCCCGAACCCCCTCCTCGATGGCGTCCGTAGTCGAGGCGCCGGGGTGGGTCTGCCTTCCGTCGAACCAGCACGTGATGCCCGCCGTGTTCAGACGTCGGTAAATCTCGGAAATGACCGCCGTGTCCTTCTTGAAGATCGACGCCATCGGTCATTCCCCTACGTGGTTGCCTTG
>CALAED010000474.1 GCA_937891035.1 uncultured Thermomonosporaceae bacterium
TCGATGAGGCTCATGAGCTCTTTCCCTCAGGCCCGATGGAGGGGCTTGATCAGCGGCATTGGGTGGCGGCGGCCGCCTCGCCGGCCTGGAAGGTCGCGTACGGGTCGTCGTCCGGAGCCGCGTCGGCGAACCGGAAGGCCCCGCTGGGGTTTTGGAATCCCAGCAGGCGCCGCACCGGGTCGACCCCGTCCTTTTCCCACTCGCTGAGGCGCTGACCGGCGGCCAGCAGCGCGAGGATGGTCAGGCCGGTGGAGTTGGCGTCGCTGTCGGTTCCGAAGACGGTCGAGAAGGTGAAGCCGGCGTCCGCGCTCTGCTGGCTGCGCAGGTAGTCGAGCGCCCGGGGAATGGCGGCGGGGCGACGGTTGAGGATGAGGCCGATCATCGCCACGGCGGTGGTGTTGGTGTCGCTTTCCCGGACCGGCAGATAGGCGCTCCAGCCGCCGTCGTCCTGCTGCAGCCGCTCCCAGGCCTCCAGCGCGTGCCGCGGGATCGGCCGGCCGGCGGCCCGCAGCGCCACGATGGCGTAGGCGTTGCCGTGCAGGTTCGTGTCGAAAAGTCCGCTCACCGGGTTGTAGGCGGCGCGCACGTGGGCCACGAAGTCGAACCCGCCGGGTGCGACGGTGGAGCGCCGCGCCGCGAGCAGGGCGAGCACGAACTTGGCGGCGTCGCCCGGCGTCAGGTCGTCGGTTTCGCCGTAGATCCAGTCGATCGCGGAGCGGCCGTTCGTGGTCACCCGTGCGGGGTCCACCCCGGCGCCGGCCAGGGCGAGGACCGCGTCGGCGGTGGAGTCGCGCACCCCGACGAAGGGGCTGGGGAACGATCCGTCGGCGGCTTGGACGGTACGGATATAGCCGACCATCCTGTCGATGACCGGCCGCGGCGTGCACGTGGGCAGAACAGGAGCGCTGGTGGCGGCGAACGGCGATCGCGGCGGCTTGGCCGCCGCGGCCGCGGGACCCGTGAGCATCGACCCGAAAAGCGTCACGGCAGTGGCGACCGCCGCGAAAGAACTGGTGGTACGCATGACGCATGTCCCCCTATTGCCTGATTTGGTGGCATTGATCGCTAGGGTCCGGGCCAGGCTCGCCCGGCCCGGCCATCGTGTTCGGCCGGGCCGGAGTGAGCGTCATCGAGCCGCCGGGGCGCGGCTCCGACGCTCTGTCAGTCGCTGAAGGGCGAGACGTTGTATCCGAAGTTCGCGAAGAACTGTAAGTCCGGTGAGAGCAGGGAAAGCCGGGTCAGCAGGAAGTCATCTTGGGCGGCGGGCGGCACCTGCTCGTCCTGGCGTACCTGAACGCTGATGAAGTGCGGCGACTTTTGCCCGCTCAGGTTGATCGGAATCTCCTTGCGGTTGTTGTCGGCCGAGGTGAGCCGGACCTTGGTCAAGACCACTTCCTTGGCCTTGAACGCGGCGAGATCCACTACGTGAAGCACCACCTGGATGGAGTGCCCCGGATAGCCGGAGAAGGTCTGAACGTCTTTCGTCTCCACGATCAGGGTCGCCCTGTTGTCGCCCGCCGTCGAGGTGTGCTGCAAGGTGATCGGCAGCTCCGCGGCGGCCCCGGAGAACTGCGCGTCGGCGTAGATGCCCGGCTCGTCGCCGAGATGGATCCGGCCGTGCCAGATCGCCTCGGTTTGGGTGGCATCCGTCTGGTTGCAGATGCTGCGCTTTTCGGTGTGATCGCACGGACCGGCCGCCTGTGGCACCACGACCGGACGGGCGGTCTGCGCTCCCGTGATGCTGCTGCTCGCCGATCCGCCGATGGCGAGGACCGCAAGCGCGAGCGTCAACACGGCGGCAAACCGAGTCGTCGTCGCGGTCGATGGGAATTTGACCAAGACACTGCTCCTTACTTTTCGTATTCATCGTCCATAAGAGGTGCGCGTCGAGCGCGTCAAAAATACATACGAGACTTGTGGAACAGCCTTGCATAAAAGGTGCGTCTAAAATTACCTAGACCACCCTCCGGGCCACTCCGATTCCCAGCGAGTGTAGCCAGGCATAAGTTGGCCTGCAATACCATCGAGTGGCCGGAACCGGATGCGACCATAGGCTTCGTGGCGTACGATCACATCGCCGATAACGATGCCAATTACTCCGCCGGATCCAGCTTGCCGTGCCTGGTCAGAAGCGAGTCATATGTGTCGCGATCTTGATGTGCCCAGCCGGCGGCGAAGCGCCCCGACATGCCGGTTCTGTGGCCAGATGCGGCCACTCCTTCCGACATGACACAACAGTGAGATACTAACTAGATTTTACCGATTTGGTGGTAGGTGTCCGAAATAACTGAGGCAGCGGTCATCGTATGGGTACTCCTGAGAACGCGGTTATGAATGACCTCGTCGTGGCGAACGCCACGACGACCTGGCACGACGGCGGCACGGCACTGTTCCGGCCGAATGGGGAAATCATCGCCATGGCCTCGGAACGAGTGGCCGATCGCTTCAAGCACACGTGGGACTCGCGGCCCGCGTACGAGTACCTGCGAAAGCGGCTACCGAACGAGATATTCGGCGGTCGGCTGGACGGCTTCAGGGACACCAGCCAGGGCCTCGAAAACACCGATCACCACCTCTACCACGCGGCGAATTCCTTCTATTTCTCCGGGTTTTCGCAGGCCGCGATACTCGTCGTGGACGGGCAGGGGCCCGAAGGCGATCATCTGTCCTGTACGACCATCTGGCGAGGGCACCGTTCGCGTGGGCTGGATCTGGTCGAGGACATCCATCCGAGCACCGGGGTATTCGCCGAGCGGTCGGTGGGGCACTTCTACTCGGCGGTGGGCGCACTCGCCGGCATGAAGGAACTCTTCTGCGAAGGCCGCACCATGGCCCTGGCTTCCTACGGCCGCCCCTCACCGTTTCTCGACCGGTTGCGCGCGGACGTCTGCTCGATGCCCGATGGACGGTACGAGATCAACCCACTGCTGACCCGTAGCATCCTCGCGCACACCTTAGGCCGCTGGTTCTACCAATGGCCGGCCCCCGCACCTGAGGAGGCCGCCGTCTGGACGGAACTACAAAAGCTCCGGTCCCAGACGGATGCGCGGTGGCCGTCACAGGACGACATGGACATCGCCTTCGCCGGCCAGCGCCTGCTGGAAGAGATCATGCTGGGCCTCGCCGCTCGGGTTCGCGACCTGACCGGCGAACAGCGGCTCTGCATCGCGGGCGGCGTCGGTCTCAACTGTGTCGCCAACGAGAAGGTCCGGCGATCGGGCTCGTTCGACGAGGTGTTCGTCGGCCCGACGCCAAGCGATGACGGCCAGGCCATGGGCCGGCTCTTCCTGGAGCTGGGCTCCCACGGGATTCCGATCCCCATCCCCCCGACCGCCTACTTGGGGTTGTCGTACGGGCCGGACGAGATCGAAAGGGCGATCGAGCAGTTCTCAAGCGCGGTCGAATACACCGTCACCGGGACCACCGAGGAGCTGGTGCGTCGTGTCGCCGGGCTGATCGCTGAACGCAAGGTCGTCGGCTGGTTCCAAGGTCGATCGGAGCTCGGTCCCCGAGCGCTCGGCAATCGCAGCATTCTCGCCGATCCACGCGATCGGCGGATGCGCGACCGGCTCAATGACATCAAGGGCAGAGCCTGGTACCGCCCGATCGGCCCCGTCATACCGCTGGACCGAATGCCGGACTTTTTCGTGCACGGACTCGCATCTCCGTTCATGTCGTTCGCGGTGCAAACCCGCGAGGAGGCGACTGAGGCCATCCCGGCGGCCGTACACGTGGACGGCACCGCACGCGTTCAGACGGTGACCCGATCCGAGAACGCCCTGCTCTACGAGCTGATCACCGAATTCGAGCGGCGGACGGCGGTCCCCGTCCTGCTGAACACATCGTTCAACGGCCCGGACGAACCGATCGTGGAAACTCCGGTCGATGCGTTGCGCACCTTCCTCCGGCGCCGGCTCGATGTCCTGGTGCTCGGTCATACCATCGTGCTGCCCAGACGCCGCGACATGAGGCGGACGCGATGACGAACACGCACCGGGGCCTCGTCGTTTTGGGCACCTCCTCCGGGGTGGGCAAGACGCTGGTGACCATCGCCGTCTGCCGCTGGTTCCGTGATCACGGGGTGCGGGTGGCGCCGTTCAAGGCCCTGTCGATGCAGCCGGGCGCGGCCCTGCATGCCACGCCGCCTGACGGGGCCATCCACTATCACCAGGCGTATCAGGCGGTCGCCGCCGGAGTGCGGCCGCACGGCGATCTCAACCCCATCGCCCTGTGGGGAACTCTTGGCCGAGTCGCGACCTCCATCCGCGGTCGCCGGATGGACGATTGGCTCAGCCAGCCTCCGGAGGTCTGCACGAGTCGCGGCCGGCTTGAGATCCTGGAGGCATATCGCCAGCTCGTGCGCACGCACGAGGTCATCGTCGCCGAAGGCTGCGGCAGTCCCGTAGAGATGAATCTGAAGGACCGGGACGTGACGAACCTGTGGCTGGCCGATGCCGTCGACGCCTCGTGCATCTTGGTGTGCAGCACGTTTCACGGCGGCGTCTTCGCGTCGTTGCTCGGCACCGTCGGCCTCATGACGAGGGCGGAACGACGGCGAGTGCTTGGCTTCGTCGTCAATCGCTTTGCCGGCGATCTCCGCGACTTCGACGCGGCGGTGGAGATCCTCGAGCGGCGATCCGGCCTGCCCTGTTTGGGGGTTATCCCGCATTTCGCGAAAGTTCCGCTCGGCGATCCCGTCCCCGTGGATCCCGGGCAGGTGCGCCGGCAGGTCGGCTCGACCGAACTCGAGGCGCGAATCGCGGCGTGGACCGCCCATGTCAGCGAGCATGTGGCGCTCGACCGGCTCCTGGGGGAGATGGTGTCCCGCGGGGCCTCGGGGGCGCGCTATGCCACGTGAACGGCCGCGTTGAGCGGCGATCCACGGCTCGTGACACGGCCCGGAGCCTCGCGCGGCGTGGCCGTCTTGAGTGTCGTCCTGCTCGGCTCGTCGATCTCCCAAATCGCCAGCGCGACCACGAACTTCGCCTTGACGGTATGGCTGTGGCAGCGCACGCACCACGCCATGTCCATCACCTTGCTGGAACTGTGCTCCTACGTCGCGGTCGTCGCGTTCAGCCCGGTTGGCGGCGTGCTCACCGATCGCTGGGGGCAACGCCGCACGTTGTTGCTGAGCAACCTCATCGGGGCGATGGTCATCGGCCTTTTCGGGCTTTACAGTCTCGGAGCTTGGCACCCTTCCATGATCTATTTCGCGATGCCGATCTTGGGGGTGAGTATCACATTGCAGGCGCCGGCCGTGGCGTCCATGATTTCCGCGCTGCTGCATCCCCGGCACTACGCCCGGGCCAACGGTCTGAGTTCGCTCGCGGTATCCGCGTCCGGGGTCGCCGCCCCGGCTCTTGGGGCGGGTCTCTACGCGGTCGCCGGGCTCGGCACGATCCTCCTGATCGACGTCGTGACCTATGTGATCGCGTTCACCACCGTGCTCGTGTGTCCCGTGGGCTCGCCGCCCGCCCATCGCTCCGATCCTCCCGGCGTACCCATCGGCGCTCCTTCCGGCGCTCCTTCCGGCGCTCCTCCCGGCACTTCTAGCGCTGCCGGTGGCGACCGAATGGCGACGCGGGTACGCCGATGGCGCGGGGATCTGACGCTTGGGTTCCGCTACATCGTCGAGCGTCCCAGCTTGCGAGCCCTTCAGGTGTGCTTCTTTGTCTTCTTCTTCTCGAGCATGTTCGGCATCCTGCA
Organism: uncultured Thermomonosporaceae bacterium; assembly: GCA_937891035.1. Taxonomy (GTDB): domain Bacteria; phylum Actinomycetota; class Actinomycetes; order Streptosporangiales; family Streptosporangiaceae; genus CALAED01. The sequence goes on from CALAED010000474.1 coordinate 5,707, forward strand.
GATTCCGATGATCCTGGCCAGGACCGACGGGAACAAAGTGCTGCTCGCCGGAGTGCTGAGCGCGGCCGGAATCGGGGGCATAATCGGCGGTTTCATGACCACCCTGTTCGGCATTCCGGGCCGCCGTCCCGTGCATGCCATTTTTTATGGATTTGCGATTACCGGGTTGCTGGCGCAACTTCCGTTCGCCCTCAGTACCAGACCCGCGGTGTGGTGGGCGGCCTCCTTCATCGGCGGATTTCTCTTCCCCGGCATTTTGGCCGCCTATCAGACCATCTGGCAGATCAACGTTCCGCTACACCTTCAGGGCAGAGTCTTCGCCGCGCGGCGCGTCCAGGCGGAGTCGGCCGGACCGCTTGCCCTGCTCGTGGCGGGACCGTTGGCCGATCACGTCATGGAGCCGGCCATGGCCGGCCGCCCGCTCGGCTCGGCCATGGGATGGCTGGTGGGCGAGGGACCTGGCGCCGGCATGGCGCTGCTTTTGATGGTGACCGGTCTGCTGTCGGCGGCGGTCGGCGTCATCGGGCTCCGGCTGCGATCGGTCCGCCGGCTCGCGACCATGGAGCCGGACCCGAGGCCGGCTCCCGAAAAAGCCGGCAGCGCGCTCGAGCGAGCATCGGACCGGTCGACCAGATCGTAGCGGGAGCGGGTTACGCGAGTCAGCCGCCGGCCATGGCGCCCACGACGAGGAGGGGCTCGGCGCCCGCGGCGACCGGGGCCGGCAGCGGGGCGTCCGGCGGCTCGTGGGACAGGTCCTCCTCACATGCGAAAAACCGAACGAACGCGCGGCGCCGGCCGGTGCCGTGATCGCGGATCGTCCCGCGCAACTCCGGATAACGGGTCTCCAGCGCGTCGAGGACCGAGCGCAGGGTGGCCCCGTCCGCCACATCGAGGTCCACCTCGCCGTGGACGCCGGCGAGCCTGCGCAGGTGCGCGGGGAGCACGACGCGGATCATGGCAGGGTCTGCACTTCGACGGACAGGACGGCGGGCAGATCGCGGACGATGGGCGCCCAGGTGTCTCCGGCGTCGGCCGATGCGTACACCTGGCCGCCGGTGGTGCCGAAATAGACGCCGCACGCGTCGAGGGAGTCGACGGCCATGGCGTCGCGCAGCACATTGACGTAACAGTGCCGCTGCGGCAGCCCGTCCGTCAGCGGCTCCCACTCGCCGCCGCCCGTACGGCTGCGGTAGACGCGCAACCTCCCCTCCGGGGGATAGTGCTCGGAATCGCTCTTGATCGGCACCACGTACACGGTGTCCGGCTCGTGCGCGTGGATCGCGATCGGGAACCCGAAGTCGCTCGGCAGGTCGCCGCTGATCTCGCGCCAGGTCTCTCCGGCGTCGTCGCTGCGCATGACGTCCCAGTGCTTTTGCATGAACAGCACCTCAGGCCGTGACCGGTGCATGGCGATGCGGTGCACGCAGTGACCGACGTCGGCGTCCGGATCCGGGATGCCCTCCGAACGCAGGCCGCGGTTCACCGCCCGCCAAGTCTTGCCCGCGTCGTCGGTACGGAAGACGCCGGCCGCCGAGATGGCCACGAACATCCGCGCCGCCTCGACGGGGTCCAGCACGATGGTGTGCGCGCACATCCCCCCGGCGCCCGGCTGCCAGGACGGCCCCGAGCCGTGGCCGCGCAACCCCGGCAGCTCCTGCCATGTCGCCCCGCCGTCGGCCGAGCGGAACAGGGCGGCGTCCTCGACCCCGGCATAGATTGTGTCCGGATCTGCCGGCGCCGGTTCGAGATGCCAGACCCGGGCGAACTCCCAAGGGTGCGGCGTGCCGTCGTACCACTGGTGGGTGCCGGGCACGCCGTCGTAGGTGAACTCGTTGCCCATCGTCCGCCACGTCCGGCCGTTGGATCAGCTGCCCGAACCAGCCCGTCGACTGCGCGGCGTACAGACGGGACGGATCGGCGGGCGAGCCCGTCATGTGGTAGATCTCCCAGCCGCCGAAGTGCGGCCCGTCGACGTCCCACCGCTCGCGCTTGCCGTCAGAGGTGAGGATGAACGCGCCCTTCCGCGTGCCGACGAGAGCTCGTACCGTAGTCATCTTTGCCCCCTTTGTGCCTCTTTGATGTAGTCCATCACAGGTAGGACCACCCCCGCCCGCGAAACTCATCGGTCACCATCACAGCCAAATGCCCAGGTTATGAGGACTTACCCGGACTTAACCTCCTGCTCGGCAGGCTTGGGTGGCGCGGGCCGACCGCCCGCTCGATCGAGGGGGGCCGGGATGCGGGTACTCGTCGTCGAGGACGAGGAGATCCTCGCCGACACCATCGCCGAGGGGCTGCGGGGCGAGGCGATCGCCGTCGACGTCGCCTACGACGGTGCGGACGCGCTCTACCGCGCCGGCTACATCGACTACGACGTGATCGTCTTGGATCGCGACCTGCCCGCCGTGCACGGAGACGACGTCTGCCGCCGGCTGGTGCAAGATCGCGCAAGCGGCCGCATCCTGATGCTCACCGCCGCCGGGGAGGTGGACGAACGGATCGACGGCCTGTCGCTCGGCGCCGACGACTACCTCGCCAAACCGTTCGTCTTCGCCGAGTTGGTCGCCCGGGTGCGGGCGCTGGCCCGCCGGTCGAGCCCGCCGCTGCCGCCGGTGCTCGAACTGGCCGGCATCCGGCTCGATCCGCGCCGCCGCAGCGTGACCAGGGACGAACGGCCGATCGCGTTGACCAAGAAGGAGTTCATCGTGCTGGAGGAACTCATGCGGGCCGACGGCGGCGTCGTGAGCGCCGAACACCTGCTCGACAAGGCGTGGGACGAGCACATCGACCCGTTCAGCAACATCGTCCGGGTCACCATGGCGACGCTGCGCAAAAAGCTCGGCGACCCACCCGTCATCACCACCGTCACCGGCGTCGGATACCGCATATGAGAAACCTGCGACTCAGCCTCCGCACCCGGCTCACCTTGATCTATGGGGGCCTGTTCCTGGCGACCGCGACCCTGCTGGTCGCGCTGACCTATCTGCTCACGACGCGCGCCATGGAAAGTAGGTTCCGCATCGCCGTCAGCAGGTCCGACTTCGAGACCGGCCCCCTCGTCGGCGGCGCGCCGGGCACGCCGCCCCCGGACATCACCCGGCTCAGGAAGGTCGTCAACGAACAGACGGCCGCGCAGCAGCAGGCCATCCTGCACGACCTGCTGCAAAACTCGCTGCTGACCGTGTTCGCGCTATGCCTGCTCGCCGTCGTGCTCGGCTATCTGGTCGCGGGGCGGACGCTACGGCCGCTGCAGACGGTGACCGCAACCGCCCGGCGGCTGTCGGAGAGCACCCTGCACGAACGCATCGGCCTCAGCGGACCACGCGATGAGATCAAGGAGCTGGCCGACACCTTCGACGGCATGCTGGACCGGCTGCATCGGGCCTTCGACTCGCAGCGCAGGTTCATCACCAACGCCTCTCATGAGCTGCGTACGCCGCTGGCCATCAACCGAACCGTCGTCGAGGTCGCGATGGCCAAGCCGCAAACGCCTCCGGAGACCAAGGCGCTGGGCCGCAAGCTGCTCGACACCACGGCCCGGCACGAACGGCTGATCGAAGGATTGCTGCTGCTGGCCCGCTCCGAGCGCGAGGTGAGCGCACGCTCCCCCGTCGACCTGGCCGCCCTGTCCGAGGACACCATCGACCACCAGTGTGGCGAGGCCGGCGGCGCGGCCGGTGTGACGATCACCAAGGCGCTCTCCCCCAGCCGCACCGCCGGCGACGTGCTGCTGCTGGAGCGCTGCGTGGCCAACCTCGTGGAGAACGCGATCAAGTACAACGTCCGGGACGGCAACGTCTGGGTGCTGCAGTTGGACCCGTTCGGGCGTGGCCGCGAGGTG
>CALAED010000475.1 GCA_937891035.1 uncultured Thermomonosporaceae bacterium
ATGCTGATCTCGCACAACATCATCACCTCCCGCCCGGGGCGCGGGCTGCGGGCGCTGGCGACCAGCGAGGTGGCGGCGGAATCGTCCGGGGTCGACGTCGGCCGCTACAAGCTCGTCGTCTTCGCGCTCTCCGCCGCGTTCGCCGGGCTGGCCGGCGCCATCTACGCCTTCTTCATCGCGTCCATCTCGCCGGCGGTGTTCTCGGTGCAGTTGTCGTTGCAGTTCGTGGTGATCGCCGTGGTGGGCGGCCTCGGCACGATCACCGGCCCGGTGGTCGGGTCGGCGATCGTCACTCTGCTCATCCAGGGTTTGAACGACCTGGCCACGCGGCCGGGCCTGCCGGAGCACACGGCGGTCGTGTCGAACTATGCCGCCTACGCCGTGCTCCTGATCATCATCGTGCTGGCGATGCCCAAGGGCGTCGTCCCCACGATCGGTGCGCTGCTGCGGCGCGGCGCGGCGTCGATGCCGGGCCGAGGGTGAGGCGATGAGGAACACAGCGAACAACGTCTCGGGGGAGTCTCGAAACATCTTTCTGTAAGAGGAGCTCCAATGCGACGAACAGCGCTCGCGATGGTGACGGCCGCGACTTTGATGGCGACGGCGTGCGGCGGTGGCGACTCGGGCTCGACGAGATCGGCACCGTCGCAGGCGGAGCTCAAGCCGGGAGAACCGATCAACGTCGGCCTGATCACTCCGCTGACCGGACAGTACGCCGCGCTCGGCGCCGGCGACCGGCAGGGCGCGACGGTCGTGACCGAGCAGATCAACGCGGCCGGCGGGATCAACGGGCACAAGATCAACTTGATTGTCAAGGACGACAGGACGGAACCGAGCCAGTCCGTTGTCGCCTTCAACCAGCTGCTGTCCCAGAAGGTCGTCGGCGTCCTTGGCTCGTCCAACGCCAACGCCGCCATCGCCGTGGGCCCGCTCGCCGAGCGTGCCGGCATCCCGTACCTGTCCCTGGCGCCCAGCAGGCAGCTCGTCCAGCCCGTCAAGAGGCACCTGTTCTCGTTGCCGCCGACCAGCACGCTGTGGGCCAAACGCGACATGCAGTGGATGCAAAGCGAGGGCATCACGAAGGTGGCCGTCGTGTACGCGGCGGACGACACCTTCCACAAGGACGGGAACGCGGACGTCAACAGGTACGCCAAGGACTACGGCATGAGCGTCGTGGCCTCGGTGCCGATCCAGACAACGGCCACGGACTTCACCACCGTGCTCGCCAAGGTGCGCAGCTCCGGCGCCCAGGCGCTGTTCCTGTGGGTCGCCGGCCCGGCGGCCGTGATCATGACGAAGCAGTTCGCCGCGGCCAAGCTCGGCAATGTCAGGCTGGTCATGACCGGTGCGCAGGCGTCCAGCCTCTACACCGAGCCGGCGGGCAAGGCCGCCGATGGCGTGGTGATGAACGGCTACGCCACCAACCTCGGCGACTACATGCCGGCGGGGCCGCTCAAGAACGTCTACCAGCAGCTGGCCGACGGCGTGCGGCGCAAGTACAACGTACCGGTGGCGCAGTTCACCTGCGACGCGGCCAGCGGCGCCCAGTTGCTGTACGCGGCGATGAAAAAGGCGCCGAAGCTCACCTCCGCGGCCATCACGGACGCGCTCAACAACCTGTCCCTGCTGACGCCGAACGGCAGATACACCTACACGCCGACCAACCACGAGGGCGCCGTGATGGAGAACATCGCGGTGTTCGAGGTCAGGGACGGCAAGTTCGTCCCGACCGAGTGGCAAGAAAAGCAGTGGGGGTCGCTGCCGACCTGAGCTTTACTCGCGGCCGGCTTCTTCGCGCCGAGAGGTGGGCGCCCCAGGCGTGTTGGATGACCCTCTGGGCAGGGGGGAAGGCCCGGTCATCCAACACGCCCCCCGGGTTTGGCAAGGGACAGTCATTGTTAGATACGCCGCGGCCACCGCACCGGTTCACCAAGGTTGTTGACCCTCAATATGCTAATCTGGTTATATATCTGACGTGGCAACTGCGTTTCATGTCCTGGCCGAGCCCGCGCGGCGGCGCATTCTGGATCTCCTCCTCGAGCGGCCCCGGCCGGTCGGCGAGTTGGTCGAGCAGCTTGGGCTGAGTCAGCCCGGCACGTCGAAGCATCTGCGCGTGCTCCGCGAAGCGGGTCTGGTGCGGGTACGTCAGGATGCCCAGCGGCGATGGTACGAGCTGCGGCCGGAGCCGCTCGCCGAGATCGACGAGTGGCTGCGGCCCTATCGCCGGCTGTGGGCGGAACGGCTGGATGCCCTTGAACGTCACCTCGACGCCATGCCCGACGACGACGGGGACAACGAGGGGAGACAACCATGAACGGGACTTTTATGACCGTGGCCGGCCGGCCCACGCTGCGCTTCGAGCGCCGGCTGAGGCATCCGGTGGAAAAGGTCTGGCGGGCGGTCACCGAGCCCGCCGAGCTAGAGCACTGGTTCCCGCAGCGGGTCGAAGGGGTGACCTCCGCGGACGGCACGCCCTTCGTGCCCGGTGGCAAGCTCCGCTTCCCCTTCCGCGAGGCCAAAGAGCTCGACGGCGAGGTGATCCCCGACTTCGCGGGCGAGGTCCTGGACGTCGAGCCGCCGCGGCTGCTCTCGTTCACCTGGGCCGGGGACGTCCTGCGCTTCGAGCTGATCCCCGACGGCGACGGCTGCCTGCTCGTGTTCACCGACACATTCACCGAGCGCGGCAAGGCCGCCCGCGACGGGGCCGGCTGGCACGTCTGCCTGGACGGGCTCGAGGCGAGCCTCGACGGCACGGCGCCACCCGAGGCCGGCCGCTGGCCGGGTCTTTATGAGAACTACGCCGTCGCCTTCGGCCCGGAGGCGGCCACGGCGCCCATTCCCAAGGACGCGTGATCACGTACGTCCGTAGGTACCACGTGCGCGATGGAGCACGCATCGCCGGGCACGCATGGCCGGCACGCGCGAGTGGGCACCCGTGATCAGGCACGCCTGGTCGGGGGCGGCCGGAGGCGTCCGCGGCGCCCGTCCCTGAGAACCCGTGATCGCGGGCCCGATCAGGGGACAGGAATCGCCGGCGCCGCGAACGCAGCCGGACCTGACGTCGAGGCCGCCGCCCCATACGTCGCACCCCGACGCCGCGGCGGCCTCACTGTCAGCCCTTGACCGCGCCCGTGGTGAAGCCGCCGATGAGCTGGCGTTCGGCTACGGCATAGAAGCCAAGCGCCGGGATCATCGCCATGATGGTGTAGGCGAGCACACGGGCGTAGTCGGTCGAGTACTCCGTCTTGAACTGCTGCACGCCGACGGGGATCGTCCACCAGTCGGGGTTGTTGAACACCACCAGCGGCAGGAAGAAGTTGTTCCAGCTGGTCACGATCGCCAGCACCGACACCGTGGCGAGCGCGGGCCGGGCCATCGGCAGCAGGATCGCCCAAAAGAACCGAAACGTACTACAGCCGTCCATCGTCGCCGCCTCTTCGATCTCCCGGGGGATGGCCCGGAAGAACGAGCGCAGGATGATGATCGTCACCGGCAGGCCGAACGCCGCCTGCGGCAAGATGACGCCGAGCGGGTTGTCCAGCAGGCCGAACGTACGCAGCAAGATGAACAGCGGCAGGATCGCCACGGCGAACGGGAACATCAGCCCGACCGTGAACAGCATGGCCAGGAACTCGCGGCCGCGAAAGGCGAACCGCGCGAGCACGAACGCCGCGCACGCCGCCACGCCGACCACGATGAGCGCGGTGCCGACGGCGATGAGCGTGCTGTTGCCGAGCTGGCGCCAGAACAGACCGGTCTTGAGGATGCCGGTGTAGTT
>CALAED010000476.1 GCA_937891035.1 uncultured Thermomonosporaceae bacterium
GCGCGTCCAGCGGCATCTGCTCGATGAACCGCAACTGGTAGCCGTGGTCCAGGCAGTAGCGCAGCAGCGGCACGGCTTCGTGTTCGTTGACACCGCGCATGAGCACGGCGTTGACCTTGACCGGGACCAGCCCGGTGCGGGCCGCGGTGGCGAGACCGGCGAGCACGTCCGCCAGCCGGTCGCGGTGCGCGAGCCGGACGAACACCTCGCGGTCGAGGGTGTCGAGTGAGACGTTGACCCGGTCGAGGCCTGCCTGACGCAGCGGCCCGGCCAGCCGGTCCAGGCCGATACCGTTGGTGGTGAGGGAAATCTCGGCACGCGGCCGCAGCCCGGCGGTACGCCGGACGATGTCGACCAGACCGCGCCGCAGCAGCGGCTCGCCCCCGGTGTATCGGACCTCGGTGACGCCGAGCAGCTCGACCCCGACGCGTACCAGCCTGACGACTTCGTCGTCGGTCAGCACGTCCGGCTTGGGCAGCCATTCCAGGCCTTCCGGCGGCATGCAATAGCTGCACCGCAGATTGCACCGGTCGGTCAGGGAGACCCGCAGATCGGTCGCCACCCGGCCGAAGGTGTCGACCAACGCATTGTCGGACAGCACCGGCACCCTCCTGCCATTTGTGCGATTAGTCCACCCTATCGCGGCCGACGGGTCAGCCTTTGACGCAGATGAGCTGGCGCAGGTGGGCGACGACCTCGACCAGGTCGGCCTGGGCCGCGATGACCGACTCGATGTCCTTGTAGGCACCCGGGATCTCGTCGAGGACGCCGCCGTCCTTACGGCATTCGACGCCCTCGGTCTGCGCGGCCAGGTCCGCGACGGTGAAGGACCGCTTGGCCTTGTTGCGGCTCATCTTCCGGCCTGCCCCGTGCGAGGCCGAGTTGTACGACCGGTCGTTGCCCCGGCCCCGGACGATGTACGTGCCGGTCGCCATCGAGCCGGGGATGATACCGAGGTCGCCCGCGCCCGCGCGGATCGCGCCCTTGCGGGTGACGAGCAGCTCGACGCCGTCGTAGGTCTCCTCGGCCACGTAGTTGTGGTGGCAGGAGATGACGTCGTCCCAGGTGACCCGGCGCCCCGCGAAGTAGCGCGCGACGACGTTCTGGGTGAGGGCCATCATCACCGCGCGGTTGCGCCGCGCGTAGTCCTGCGCCCAGAACAGGTCCCGGCGGTAGGCCTCCATCTTCGGGGTGCCCTTGATGAACACGGCCAGGTCGCGGTCGGGCAGGTCCTGGTTGTGCGGCAGCCGCATGGCGGCCGCGATGTGCTCCTCGGCCAGCTCCTTGCCGATGTTGCGGGAGCCGGAGTGCAGCACGATCCATACCGCGCCGGCGTCGTCCGCGCACACCTCGAGGAAGTGATTGCCGGAGCCGAGCGTGCCGAGCTGCGCCCGGGCGCGGCCGAGCCGCCCGCGCACCCCCGGGGTGAGCTCGTCGAAGCCCTTCCAGAACGCGTGCCAGCCGCGTTCCTCGAGACCGGGGATCGCGGCCGGGTCGACCGGGGTCTTGTGCGCGCCCCGCCCGACCGGGACCGCCTTCTCGATCCGCGAACGCAGCCGGCCGAGGTCGTCGGGTAGGTCGCCGACGGTGAGCGAGGACCGTACCGCGGTCATGCCGCAGCCGATGTCGACGCCGACCGCGGCCGGCGCCACGGCGTCGCGCATGGCGATCACGGAGCCGACCGTCGCGCCCTTGCCGTAGTGCACATCTGGCATCACCGCCAGGCCGTCGACCCACGGCAGGTTCGCCACGTTACGCAACTGGTCGAGCGCGACCGGCTCGACCTCCGCCGGGTCGGTCCACATCCGGATCGGGATGCGGCCGCCCCGCAGTGTGGTGTACGGCATCACCGCCTCCAATCCGTTTCGTACGGTATGGCCGAGTTCTATGACTCCAGAGGTCTTCTACCCGTTTCAAGGGATTTTTCCGCGACCGCGGGCGCCTTGCCGCACCATGGGAATGCTCTTGACGAAACAGCCTTGGGGAACGCCCTATAGGAGAGTGCTCGAACGCCTCACCCCGGAGGAGCCCATGGGCGCTTACGCGGCCGCCTACGAACGCAGCATCGCCGATCCCACCCGGTTTTGGGGGCTGGCGGCACGCGACATCCGCTGGCGTACG
>CALAED010000477.1 GCA_937891035.1 uncultured Thermomonosporaceae bacterium
GGTCCCCCGCCGCGGGCCGCGTCGTAGCGGGCCGACATGCCCGGCCACCTGCGGCCCCGGACGATCGTCAGCAGCCCGGATGCGACGAGCAGCGCGCCGCCGGCCACGGACACCCCCCACCACCACCCGCCCGTATGCACGTCGGTCGACAGGAATGCGCTGAGGTTGCTCTTGTCCGCCGCCACCGAGAGCACATGCGCCCGCCCGACCCCTGCCGCCGAGCTGTAGCCGGCGCCGGCGCCGAAGGCCACCAGCGCGGCACCGACCGCCGTCCTGGCGCGGCCGCGCACGGCGAGCAAGGCGGCGAGCCCGCCCAGGCCGGCCCAGCCGAGTGCGGTGGCCGGGGCGGCGAGGTCGTGTCCGGTGAGGGCCCGGACGATGGGGGTGCCGGCGCCGACGATCTCCACGCCGGCCCAGCGCCGGCCGGCGGCGAGGAGGACGAGGCCGGCCCCCGCCGCGCACAGCAGCGCGGCGAGGAGGAGTCCGCGACGGGCGCTCATCGGCCGGCTATTCGGGCCGGACGCCGACGGCCGCCTCCAGCACGTCGGCGTCGAAGCATGTGCGGTCGCCGGTGTGGCAGGCCGCGCCCACCTGGTCCACCTTGAGGAGGATGGCGTCGGCGTCGCAGTCGAGCCTGACCGACTTCACCCACTGCTGATGACCCGAGGTCTCGCCCTTCACCCAGTACTCCCGGCGGCTGCGCGACCAGTAGGTGGCGCGGCCGGTGGTGAGCGTGCGGTGCAGCGCCTCGTCGTTCATCCAGGCCACCATCAGCACCTCACCGGTGTCGTATTGCTGAGCGATGGCGGGCACGAGGCCGTCGGCTGTGCGCTTCAGCCGATCAGCGATCTTCGGGTCCAGGCTGGACGAGGGTTGGGACATGAGCTCCATTGTGCCGGTCGCGGCTCGACGCCCGTCCGGCGGGCCGCCCGGTCCCGTAGAACACAAACCGAGGCCCCGGAACCGCGATAGCGACCCCAGGGCCCCAATGCATGTAACACAAACCGAGGCCCCAGAGCCGCGATGGCGACCCCAGGGCCCCAATGCATGTAACACAAACCGAGGCCCCGGAACCGCGATAGCGGCCCCAGGGCCTCGGCCAGGTCTATGGGCGATCTAGAGGGGGCGGACCTGATCTGCCTGTGGCCCCCGGTTGCCCTGCGTCACTTCGAACTCGACGCGCTGGTTCTCGTCGAGGCTCCGATACCCGGAGGTCTGGATCGCCGAGTAGTGCACGAAGACGTCGGGACCGTCGCCGTCCACGGCGATGAACCCGTAACCCTTCTCGGCGTTGAACCACTTCACGGTGCCCTGCTGGGGCATGTCCTTCTCCTTGCGGCAAAACTTGGGCCCACACCTCGCGAGCCCGGCTCGGCTGCCTGCGGGCGCATCCGCCCCCCGCTACGTCTCGGGATAGGAAAGACGCCCGCTGTCATCAGTCCGCGGGCGTCTGAGACTGGACAAACGAACGAGAACCACGACTGCAACCGAGGAGCCAGAGTATCACCGACCGTAGACGTTTCGCGGGAACGTAAGGCCAAAGTTGGCGCTAGGGAAAGTCCGCATGACCTTCGCGGGGGCCGCGCCGCGTCAGGCGATGCCGCCATGCGCCGACCACGACGCGTACAGCCGCTGGTAGACGCCTGGTTCGGCGACAAGCGCGCGGTGCGGGCCGCGCTGCACGATCCGGCCTCTGTCGAAAACGAGGACCTCGTCCGCCGTTTCCGCGGTGGACAGCCGGTGTGCGATCGTCACGGCGGTCCGCCCGCGGGTCAGCCCGTCGAGGGCGCGTTGAATGCGCACCTCGGTGGCCGGGTCGACGGCCGAGGTGGCCTCGTCGAGCACCAGCAGGTCGGGGTCGGCGATGTAGGCCCTGGCCAGCGCGACGAGCTGGCGCTCGCCGGCGGACAACGACTCGCCGCGCTGTCCGACCCGCGTGTCGAGCCCACGCGGTAGGCCGTTCAGCCAATCGGCCAGGCCCAGCTCGGTGAACGCGGCGGCGAGCTCGGCGTCGGTCGCGGACGGGCGGCCGTAGCGGACGTTGGCCGCGAGCGTCGCGTCGAACAAGAACCCGTCCTGCGGGACCATGACGACCCGTTCGCGCAGCGAGGAGAACCGCACGTCCCTGAGCGGCACCCCGTCGATCAGGATCCGTCCGGACGAGGGGTCCATCAGCCGGGTCAGCAGCTTGGAGAACGTGGTCTTCCCCGAGCCGGTCTCACCGACGATCGCGATCCGCGACCGCGGCGCGATCGTCAGGTCGACGTGGTGCAGCACGGTACCGCCGTCGCCGGGGTAGGCGAACGACACGTCATCGAAACGCACCTCGGTCGGCCCGCGCGGCAGTTCGACCCCGTCCTGGCCGGGATCGGCCACATCCGGGGTGGTGTCGAGAACGCCGAGCACGCGGCGCCAGCCGGCGATCGCGTTCTGGGCCTCGTTGAGCACTTCGGTGGCGACTTGCATGGGCCCGATGAACAGCGTGACGAGGAACATGAAGGCGATCAGCTTGCCCGCGCTGAGGTGGCCGGCCACCCCCATCAGCGTGCCGACCACGACCACGGCCGCGATGGCGATCGCGGCGATCAACTCGCTGGAGGGGAAGGTCATGGCGACGAGCCCCTGGGCCCGCGTCTGCGCCTTGCGGTAGCGCTCCACCGTTTCGTCGACCCGGCGCTCGGTACGTTCCTCGGCGCCGTAGGCCCGGATCGCGGCGGCGCCGACGACCGACTCACTGATGGCGGCGAGCATGTCGCCGACCCGTTCCCGTACGCCGGTGTAGGCGCGGGAGATCACGCGCTGGAGGCGCCGCAGCCCGAACGCGAACGGCAGGAAGATCAGCCAGACCATCAGGGCCAGCGGCCAGGAATAGATCGCCATGAGCACGCTGGCCACCACCAGCTGGCCGATCGACACGATGATCATCAGCCCGCCCCACTGCATGAACTGGCTGATCTGATCGACGTCGCTGGTCACCCTGGCGACGAGGGCGCCGCGCCGCTCACTGCTTTGGGTGAGCATCGAAAGGTCGTGTACGTGCCGGAACGCCGTGATCCGCAGGGTCGCCAGGCCCGCCTCCGTGGTCCGGTAGAGCCGTACGTTCATCGCGTAGGCGCTGAGCGCGGTGATGACGACGACGACCGCGCAGATCAGTACGGCGTTGCGGATGAAGCCGATGTCGGGGGCGCCGCCCGCGGATCCGGCTCCGCGCATGCCCTTGTCCACGGTCTGCTGGATCGCGACCGGCACGACGAGGCGCCCCACGGTGGCGATCAGTGCGAGCAGCATCGTGCCGGCGAGACCGGCCCGGAACTCGGGGCTGAGCGCCAGCCCGCGCCGCACGGTGCGCAGCGCGCCCTCGGTGCGGGCGGTGGCCTCGTCGATGGTGGTTGCCGTGGTGAGCGTGGTCATGGCGCCATGGCCTCCTCGCCGGCGTCGACCGACTCGGCCTCCCCGGCTGCCTGCCCGGACCGCCCAGGCCGTTCGGGCCGCGCCGCGCGCTCGGACTCGGCGCGCTCGTAGGCGGTCACCAGGTGCCGGTAGCCTGCGGATCGGGTGAGCAGTTCGGCGTGGGTGCCCTGGTCGACGATCCGTCCGTGCTCCATGTAGACGACCTCGTCGGCGAGCGCGATGGTGGCCTTGCGGTAGGCGATCACGATGACGGTCGACCCGGAGCCGGTGGCCTGGGCCTCGCGCAGACCCCGCAGGATGCGCGCCTCCACCCGGGGATCGACGCTCGAGGTCGCGTCGTCGAGCACGAGCAGCCGCGGCCGCCGCACCAGCGCTCTGGCCAGCGCGAGCCGCTGCCGCTGGCCGCCCGACAAGGTGGCGCCGCGCTCCCCGATCCGGGTGTCGAGGCCGGCGGGCAGTTCGGTCACGAACCCGTCCGCCTGCGCGCGGCGCAGGGCGGTCCATACCTGCTCGTCGGGGATGTCCAGGCCGAGCGTGACGTTGCCGCGCACCGTGTCGTCGAACAGGAACGTCTCCTGGGCGACCAAGGAGGCGACTCTGGGCACCTCGCCGCGCCCGGCGGCGCGCGCGTCGACGCCGTCGATCAGCACCGCGCCGGAGTCGGGGTCGACGAGCCGAACGAGCACCCCGGCCAGCGTGGACTTGCCCGCCCCCGTCGGCCCCACGATCGCGACCGTGCGGCCCGGCTCGACGACAAAGCCCACGTCATGGAGCACCGGCGGGCCGCCGGCATGGCCGAACCGCACGTCGCGCACCTCCAGCCGGGCCGGGCCGGGCTCGGTGAGCGCGGCGGCGCCGTACGGCAGGGAGCCGCGGGCGTCGAGCACGCCGCGCACCCGATCCCAGCCGACGACGCTGCGCGGGGTCTCGGCGAGCACCCAGCCGAGCGCGCGGATCGGCCAGGCGAGCAGCGTGAACAGATAGGTGACCTGGATCAGGTCGCCGGCGGTCATGGCGCCGTGCTCGAGCCGGATCGAGCCGACGAGCAGCGCGGCGAGCACGCCGAGGTTGGGCAACGCTTCGAGCACGGGATCGAACAGGCCCCGTATCTTGCCGACGGATACGTTCGCGTCGCGCAGCCGCCGCGCCGAGGTCGCGAAGCGGTCGGTCTCCTCCTGCTCACGGCCGAGCGTCTTGATCACCAGGCCGCCCTCGAAGCTCTCGTGCGCCACCTCGCTCACCTCGGCCCGAAGTTGCTGCGCCCGGGCCGCGATCGGGCCGAGCCGCCGCTGGTAGACCACGTTCAGTACCGCGATGGCCGGGAAGACGAGGAAACCGACGAGCGCGACGAGCAGATCGGTCGCGAGGATCGCGGCCGCCGCGATGAAGAGCATCAGCACCACGCCAACCGCCATGGGCAGCGGCGCGATCGGCGCCCAGATGGCCTCCACGTCGGCGTTGGCGTTGGACAGCAGCTGTCCCGTCGGATGCCGGTGGTGCCAGGCGAGCGGCAGCTCGAGGTATTGGCGGGTGACCGCCCTGCGGTAGGTGGCCTGCAGCCGGTATTGCATGAGCCCCGCGTAAAAGCGGCGCCCGGCCACGCCGAGCGCCTTGAGCACGGCTACCGCGACGATGACGAGCGCGGCGCCGCCGAGCGCGCCGGCGGTGGTCCTGCCCGCGGCGAAGGCGGGCAGCACCACGTTTTGGGTGATCCGGCCAAGCACCCATGCCGTGCCCACGGTGGCGGCGGCGTACAGGCCGCTGCCCACGACGGCGACGGCGAAGACCCGGGGCTCGGTGCGGATGGCGACCCACAGCACCCGCAGTCCCGCACGCAGAATGTCGGAGGTCACGCGCTGTGACAATGGTTCTCCTCAAGTCTTTGACGCGGTCGCGGGTCAGTGGGCCGGCCCTCTATGCCTACCGTCTCGGGGGCCCCGGATATTCCCGATATTCCCGTACTGCTACGGCGCGGCGGCGACCTCGGCGTCCGACGCCCTTGACGTCGCCCGGGACCAGGGGTGGTGAGCGGATCGGCGGGGGCCTACCATCACGGCGTGAGTGCCGACACCCCCGCGCCCGCCGCGGATTCGACCTATCCAGCGCGCACGGAACGCCTCGCGCTGTGCGAGCTCATGTCCCGGCTGGGCCCCGAGGCGCCGACCATGTGCGACGGCTGGCGGACCGCCGATCTCGCGGCGCACCTGGTAGTCCGCGAACACCGCCCGGACGCCGCCGCCGGCATCGTCGTGCCGCCGCTGTCCGGTCACAACGAGCGGGTACGCAGGAAGGTCAAGGAGGCGACACCCTTCCCCGAGCTCATCGACCGCATCAGACAGGGACCCCCGACCTGGTCGGTCTTCGGCCTGCCCGGCATGGACAAGGCGCTCAACACCGCGGAGTACTTCGTCCATCACGAGGACGTGCGGCGGGCCCAGCACGGCTGGGAGCCGCGGCCGCCGGATCCGGCGCTCGACGAGTACCTATGGCGGCGGCTGCGCGGCACGGCTCGCCTCGTCATGCGCAAGGTGCCGGCCGAGGTGACGGTGGTGCGGCCGGACGGCAAGACCTTATTGGTCACCAAGGGCGGCAAGCGGGCCCGCGTGCACGGCCCGGTGAGCGAGCTGGTGCTGTGGGTGTTCGGCCGGGCGGATGTCGCGCAGGTTCGCTTCACCGGCGAGGCCGAGGCCGTCGCCGCCCTCACCGAACACCGCTGGCGCGTCTGAGGCCGGTGCCGGGACACGCTGCCGGCCCAAACGGCTGCTCGGCAACGGGGCCCGCGGCCACACCAGCGGTATACGCGTGGCGCCTCCTGTTCGACCGGGACACCGGGTCGGGACGGACAGGCCGGGACGGTGTCCCGATCGGCCTCGACCTGACCGGGACGTTCGGCAGCGCCATCCTCGTCCATGCCGGCCCCGGCGTCGCCTGGCCGGCCTTTCGCCCGCGCCGGGGGGCCGCGTGAACCCGTCACCGGAAGCGCCGGCCGCGCGTTCGATGTTTCCGCACGGTAAAGGGCTTGCTCGTTCCGTGGTCAGCTGCGCATGCTGCTTGCGTGAACAAGGTCGCGATTCAACCTGCGGGCACGCTGCACGGGACGCTGCAGCGGGGCCTGGGCCGAGCCGCGCGACGCGCCGCCGACATCAAAGGCGCCGATGAGCTCGTCTATGACTGCGTGTGCCACGATCCCCGCTGGGACCGGCAATGCGAGTCACGCGGCCTTTATTACGCGCGGCTGATCCTCGACCTTGAGCTGTCGGCACGGCCGATCGCCGATCATCTGTTCGATGTGTCCGACCTTGTGGACACCGACGAGTGGCGTACCTCGCTGGCCATCGAAGTACTCGCTGACCTGATCAAGCTAAGCCGGCGCGACGCGGCGGCGCCCCTGCGCCGCTATGCCGAGGAGGGGTGGAACTGGTTCGAGGCGCTGGACGCGCTGCTCCAGCTCGGCGATCTTTCGCTCGTGACCGGCCTCGATGACGTCGCCGTCGAACGCTGCGACGACGATGATCTTTACTGGCTGGCGGCCGACCCGGGCAATCCCGTCGTACGCGAGTGGGCCGCCCGCCATCGGCGCGTGGCCGACGCGCTGGCCCGCCGGCAGCCGGGCGAACGCCCGCGCCGCCGCGACCCCGGCCCGTCGAACCGGTCCGACACCGAGCTCGCCGAGCTCGCCCGTCGCGGCGACGACAGCGCGGTCGAGGCCATCTTGGAGCTCGGCCGCCGGCGCAGCCCGGTCCTGCTCGACCTCGCCGAGGAGTTCCTCCCGCAGCGCCCGAGCCGATGGGGCAGCGTCGTCTGCCGCGCGCTGCGCGACTACGGCTCGGCGGCCCTCCCCCGCGCCCGCGCCTGGGCGGCATGCGGATCGGCCTGCTCCGACGTGGGCATCGACATCGTGGCCAAGCACGGCACCCAGCAGGACATCCCGTTGCTCCTCGACGACCTGGACCGGGCGCTCACCCACGGCGATTGGGGCGCCGCGGCGAGCCCGGCCGAAGGGCTCGGCCGACTCCGCGCCGGCGCCGCCGTACCCCTTCTTGAACGCACCTGGGACGAGTCCGCATACGCCTACCTACGCCCGCGGCTGCTGACCGCGCTCATGCGCACCGCGCCGCACACCGGCGAGTCCTTCGCCACCGAGGGCCTGTGGGACTGCGAGGAGGACGTCCGGCGGGTCGCCGCCGTGGCCGCGCCGCTCGACGAGGCCGCCACGGTGCGGCTGCGGCGGCTGCGACGCGACCCCGCCGAGGATCCCCGGGTCGTCACGGCGGCGGCGGCGCGCCTCGCTTCGTGACGTCCCGCCCCACCCGCCGATTGCGGGTGTCGGTGTCTGTACTGACCGCCGTCACCGTGTTACTGCTGATGAATGACCGTCCAGCGGCTCGACGACGCCTATATCAAGACCTTGGAACGCGCCGACATCGAGGGCGCCGACGTGATCCGCTTCCTCTATGCCGATCATGGCGGGATCATTCGCGGCAAGGCCAGCTCGCGCGGCCGCCTCGCGGAACGGCTCCGCACCGGGATCGGGCACACCGTCGGGATGATGGCCATGTCCATGCTCGACAGCCTGCAACCGGTGGCGGGCATGGGGCCGGTGGGCGAGGTCCGCATCGTCCCCGATCCGGCGACCTTCACGATGCTGCCCTACGCTCCCGGCGCCGCCGCCATGTGCGCCGACCTGGTACGGCTCGACGGCGGCCCGTGGGAGGCGTGCGCGCGCAGCTTCCTCAAGCAGGCGATCGCCGAGTTGGCCGGCGACGGATATGAGCTGGCGGCCGCGTTTGAGCCGGAGTTCACGCTCGGCCGCCGCGTGCCCGATCCGGCGGGCGGTCCCGACCGGCTCGTCCCGATCGACGACAGCCTCTGCTATTCGTCTACGGGATTCCATCTGGCGCACGACTACACGATGGCGCTGCTGCGGGCGTTCGAGGCGCAGGGGCTACGGGTCGAGCACTACTACCCCGAATACGGCCACGGCCAGCAGGAGGTGTCGATCCGCCATGCGTCCGCCCTGCGCGCGGCCGACAATCACGTCTTCTTCCGCGAGACCGTGCGCGGCGTCGCCTTCCGCCAGAACCTGTGGGCGTCGCTGGCGCCCAAGCCGATCCCCGACCAGATCGGCAACGGCTGCCACCTGCACATCTCGCTGTGGTCGGCGGGCATGACGCGCAACCTGTTCTACGACGCCGCGGGAAAGTACGGCCTGTCGGACGTCGGCTACCACTTCATCGGCGGGTTGCTCGCGCACCTGCCGGCGCTGCTGGCGCTGACCGCGGCCACCGTGAACAGCTACCGGCGGCTGTCCCCGCGCTCATGGTCGAGCGCCTTCGCCTGTTACGGCATGGACAACCGCGAGGCCGCCGTGCGCATCTGCTCGCCGTTGCGGGGCGACGCCGAGGGATCGGCCAACCTGGAGTTCAAGCCGTCGGACTCGAGCGCCAACCCTTATCTGGCGCTCGGTGCGGTGATCTTCGCCGGTCTCGACGGCGTACGCGCCAAGGCCGATCCCGGCGAGGCGGTCAACGTCGACCCGGCCGATCTGAGCGACGGGGAGCGCGCCAGGCTCGGCGTCCGGCCGCTGCCCCATTCACTTGGCGAGGCGCTGGACGCGCTCGCGGCCGACGAACTGCTCATGGACGCGCTGGGCCCGCTGCGGCGCACCGCGTATCTGGCGGTGAAACGCTCCGACATCGATGCGTTCGGCCAACACGACGCCGCCTTCGAGTGCTTCCACCACTTCACCAAGATCTGAGCACCGAGGAGGGGCGCACTCGGACCTCGTCCGGCGGTTCCGTTGCGGCCGGCACCGCCGCCCCATTCCCGGTCGTTCGTCTGCGACAATCCCTACCCGTGACGATCCGCCGGGCATCGCCGGTCGGCGGCAGGGCTTTTCACACCTCGGAGGTCGCGTGCGCGAACTGGTTGTCGGGGCCGCCCTCGGCATCGAGGCGCGGGCCCTGCGGCACGGCCTGGTCACGACACCCGTCGTGCACGTCGGCTACCGGGGCCGACGGGCGCATCGGCTGCCCGACCACGGCGCGCTGGTCGTCGCGGGCTTCGGCGGCGCGCTGACCACCGAGCTGCGGCCCGGTGACGTCGTCGTGGCGACCGAGATCCGCGGGACGAACGTTTCCGTACGCTGCGCCGGCGCCCGGGAGCTCGCCGCCGAGCTCAGGCGCGACGGGCTGCCCGCGGTCACGGCGCCGCTGCACACCACCGATCACATCGTGCGCGCCGCCGAGATCGCCGAGTTGGCCGACACCGGCGCTCGCGTGGTCGACATGGAGTCGGCGGTGCTCGCCGCCGTCATCGGCGCCCGGCCGATCGCGGCGGTCCGCGTCATCGTCGACACGCCCGCCCATCCGCTGCCGCGGCCCGGCACGCTGCGGCGTGGCACCGCGGCGTGGCGCACCCTGCGCCGCCTCGGCCCAGCCGTCGAACGCTGGGCGACGACGTTCCGCGATCCCGCCGACTGAGCCCACCCGCAGGGCCCGGGCGGGCCGGTCACAGCTCGATGACGACCTTGACGTCGTCGTCTCCCGGCTCGAAGGCCTCGGCGGCGCGCTCCAGCGGCAGCCGGCGGGTCACCAGCCGGCGCAGCCACGACCGGTCCGCCGTGGCCAGCGCCGCAGCGGCCAGCTCGTAGTGCCGGTGGTTGGCGTTGACCGAGCCGAAGATCACGTCGTTTTGCAGGACGATCTCACGGTTGACCGCGCCCGCGTCGACCCCGATCGTACGGCCGGCCGTGGAAACCCCGGTCAGGCAGACGATGCCGGCGGCGGCGTTGTGCTCCATGGCCTCGAGCACCAGCCGGTCCACCCCGGTGGCCTCGATGACGATGTCGGGGGGAGCCTTACTCGCCACCTCCGCGACGCCCTCGGTGTGGTAGACGGCGCCGAGGTCGCGGACCAGCCGCGGCTTGACGCCGGTTTCGACCCGGTCGAGCACGTGGATCTCGAGACCGCGCTGCGCGCCGAGCAGGGCGGCAAGCAATCCGATCGGGCCAGCGCCGGTGACCAGGACACGACGCGGGCCGAACCAGGCACGGTTGCCGATCCGCTCGATGTGTTCCCACGCCTTGGCCACGATCGTGGCCGGCTCGAGCAACATGCCGACATCGGCCAGGCCCGGATCCAGCCGGACCGCGTAGTCGGCCTCGACGGTCCACAACTGGGAGCCGAACCCGTGGATCTTCTTGATGCCGCGCTCGGTGTAGCGCCCATTGCGGCACATGTCGAACTCCCCGCGCGCGCAGGCGGGACACGGCTCGGGATCGGGGCGCCGGACGATCCCGACCACGAGATCACCCGGCCGCTGTCCGGCGCCATCGGGTGCGCTGCGCACCCGGCCGAGCGACTCGTGCCCGAGGACGAGGCGGTCGGCGCCCGCCGGCGCCCAGCCGTACCCGCCAGCCGCGATCTCCCGGTCGGTGCCGCACACCCCGAGCGC
>CALAED010000478.1 GCA_937891035.1 uncultured Thermomonosporaceae bacterium
CGCACCGGATAGGTCGTCGCAGATCGAACAGGTCGTTGAGAGCGATCCGCGCTGGGAAGACCGCTCGGGAGTCGCCTGATCCGCTTCCTTACCGCGATAGATCGAACCTTCCCAGCTTCACGTCCTTCATGAAGGTTCGCCATGCTGAGGTGCCGAAACCGAGTTGTGCGCCGTTCGGTTGCTTGCTGTCGCGCGCCGCTATCCGGCCGCCTTTTCGAGCGACCTCGACACAAGTCGCACCTCCATTGGAGCTGTACGACGACTTGCGCCAGATCACCGTTCTGGCATCCATTTTTCCATCGCCTTTCTGATGAGATCTAGAGATTCGTTCTTGCGGAGGGCGTCCCCGCGGAAAAGCTCCCATTTACGCCGCAGAGCGGCGATGTCCTCGGCGCGATGCGAAACTCGCCCCACGACGGCATCGTCAATATAGGCCGCTTCGACCCGCCCGTC
Source organism: uncultured Thermomonosporaceae bacterium (assembly GCA_937891035.1). Lineage (GTDB taxonomy): Bacteria > Actinomycetota > Actinomycetes > Streptosporangiales > Streptosporangiaceae > CALAED01. Next base: position 454 of record CALAED010000478.1, read on the forward strand.
GACTTCGGCGAGGACGAACGGGCCGGAGAACTCGGAGCAGATCTCGCTCTCAAGTGGGATGATGTGAATCCTGATGTTGGGCCGCTCGGCCATCTGCGCGAGGTGCAGCAACTGGCCATACACGACCTCGGCCTTGCCCACTCTGCGCAGCAGAACGCTCTCGTCCAGGAGCACGATGAGCGTCGGGGCGTCGTCGCGCTCCAGAATTCTCTGGCGTTCGAGTCGGTGGCTCGTCTTATGCTCGTTCTTGAGGACCTCGCGGGCGTACTCTTCGGTTTGCAGAATGCCGGGGACCAGCGTCGTCTCAAACCAGAGCAGGGTGGTGGCCGTCGCTTCGTGTTCTATCCATTCGCGGAGCCACTCATGGCTCACCTCGTCGGGCACCCATTCGTCAAGCAGCCGTGCTAAATAGCCGTTGGTCCCGAGAATCCGTTCACATTGGGTGAGATCTTCAGCTTTTGGAATCCGTTGCCCCAACTCCCACTTGGCGATCGTTGAGCTCGACACGTAGATCTCCGCGTGCTCGGCCAGGGCCACTTGACTGCGGAAGCCGGCGGCTTCACGCGCTCGGGCGAACTCCCTACCCCATCGAACCATGGCTTCCACGCGCTTTGGCATCTTCTTCCACTTCCCCCGGGCAGTAAGTATGGGTCGGGCCGTTACCCGCTGATGTCCTCGTCCTAACGCTTCTCAGCGTAGCGCTGTCACGCCAATCTGTTGAGGTAGTTACGGATGGCGAGTGAGGCGCGACGATGAGTGACAGTGACGAGCTTGCGGCCCTGGCCGCGGCCTGGCCGGACTGGCAAATCTTCCTCTCCCGGCATGGGCAGTACTGGTGCGCGAGATATCGGCACCGGATCCCGAGCCGCGTTCTGCTGAGCGGGCGCGAGCACCCGCACGCCACCGTCATCGCCGATGGCCCCCAGCAGTTGTCGATTGAGCTGGCCAAACAGCCCACGCTGAACGAAAGGAACGCGCAGCAATGACGGTTCAACCCGAGCTCAGCAACCACGCCCGGCTGCTGGCCACGGCCGCCGAGCTACAGAGCATGGCCGATCTCATCGCGAAGTATCCGGCCGAAGCGCAGCTCATCATGGGCGCGCTCGAGGACGGGCTCACACTCGGGTCGATGCGAGTGGCAGGTGAGCCCGACGCGGAATGCGTTGTCAAGTGATGGCGACCGGCGACCCCGGCTGGGGTGGTGTTGAGCCGGCCATGTTTATCGGACCCGACGAGATCGCGCGTCGCATCCAATACCGGCATCGGCCGGGATGGATGGCTTGGTACGGACACCAGACGAAATGCTATTGGGCGATCTTCGTGATGTACGCGTCGTCGAGATGGGCCAGGTTTCGGCGTTCCACCCCGGCAGTGCCGGCGGTCTGCCAAGCTGCTCGACTCCTACGGCATCGTCGAGGTGATCGGCGTCGCGGTCGCCTCCGACCAGGCGGCATAGCTACCGGTCGTCCTCGCTGCGCTTTGACCGGTATTTAACTGGAAGGCGCTCGAGTCCATGGAGAAAGCTGGCACGCCAGACGGGTTCGCCGTCGAGTTCGAGGTCCTCTAGGCGGTCGACGATCGTTCTGATCCCGATCTCGCTCTCCACTTTTGCCAGTGCCGCTCCGAGGCAGTAGTGCGGCCCACGACCGAACGCGAAGTGGGGATCCCGGCGGGCCTCGATGTTCAGCCGGTCTGGTGCATCGAATCGAGCCGCATCGCGATTGGCGCAGCCAAAGCCGAGAATCACTCTCTCGCCGGCCGGGATTCGACTCCCTCCGATGACGACCTCTTCGCGCGTATAGCGCGTGGGACCGGTCGCGACAGGGCCGCAGTACCGCAGAAGCTCCTCCACCGCTTGCGCTGTCTTACTTGGATGAGCGCGCAAGAGTTGCAATTCCTCGGGGTTTTTCAGCAGTGCCAACAGTGCGTTACCGATGAAGTTGGCGGTAGTCTCATAACCGGTGAAAAGTATCAGCGTGGCCGACTCGATCAGGTCGCGCGGAGTCAGTGACTCTTCTTGTTTGAGCAGTGCGAGAAGGCTGCTTTCTGGAAATGAATCTTTTTGGTTTGTGAGATCGGTGAAGTAACGATACAACTCTTCCCTGGCTGCTCGGACGATTTCCTCCGATTCGGCATTGGCGGAGGGCAGGAAGACCTTGTTCACCGCCGCTTCGAACCGGGGCCTTTCGCTGAGCGGGATCCCTAGCAACTCGCAGATGACGCGCAACGACAGCGGCAGGGAAACACTATTGACCAGATCTGCCCGACCGGCCGGCAATATGGCGGCCACGAGCTCATCGGCGAGCAGCTGGATGCGCGGCGCCAGGTGAGAGATCTGTCGAGGGCTGAACGGGGCCATGAGGATCCGGCGACGTTCGAGGTGCGCGGGGCCGTCCATCCCCATGAGCGCGACCTTGACCGATGACCTGTGTGCTGAGTCCTTGCCTGCCAGATGGGCGTCGTCGGCCGACAAGCGAGGGTCGACGGCCGCCTCGGCTATGTCAGCCGCACGGGTCAAGAACCAGACCTTCACCGTGCCGTGCAAGAGCACCGGGACCACTCGGCCGGCTTCGGCGACCGAACGCAAGTCGCGATAGATGTCAGGTCCTATGGTCAGCCGCACAGGTTCAATCTGGGCGCTCGACATGTGGATCTCCAAACGGCACAAGGAAAATCAGCCGGCAGCCTACTCCGACGTCGAGCGATCCTTGGGCGCGTGGGTCCAGATCGTTTGCGATTCGGTGGCGATGTATGAGGCCGCGGATTGTCTATCCGTGCACCGCGAATTCGCTTTCCGTGCACAGCCCCAAAGCGGCGGCCCTAGACGGTGCCGTGATTCGGTGGTGATTTACGGGGCCGCGGCTGGTCGATCCGTGCACCGCGAATTGGCTCTTTCGTGCACGGTCCATAGGAGCCGGTTTCGCGCAGTACGGAAGTTGGAGATAGTTATCTGGTAGACGGCGGGCCAGGTTGGCTCATGCGCCACGGGCCACCCGCGCCTCCGGTGTTTTCGTGACGGTCACCAACGTCACTGTGTGCTTCTGGACCGAAACCCAGGTAGCAGGCGACTTCTTATCTCACGATGTGAGATCGCCCTCGGTTTAGGCACGGTCGGCACACCCTTGGTTGCTATCGGTGTCTGCTTGTTTCGACGTCACAGGCATGGATGCCGTTTTCGGTCAGATTAAAACTAGAGTTTTTTATTGCCAAAACTTGCCCACTATGTGAGACAAAATGTATCGTCTCCCCGCATGGACACCCCCAGGACGGCGACGACAGCTATCGAACAGGCTCCACATCCGGACGCCATCGCCGGGCTGTACGACGCGAAGACGCGCGATGCCAGTGGCCTAAATGCACGGTTGGCGGCCGGTGACTTGTTGTTCTTCAACCACAATGGAGTGGTAAATCCCGCGCGGTCGCTGGACGCGGACAAGCCGCTCGAAGAGTCGGTCCGCCTGCGGCTCCTGCATGAACTCGAGGCCGACCTCGTCACGTTTGGCCTCGACTATCTCGGCGAGCCCGGCCCGTCGAGTGTCGTGCTCGACGCCGGCTGCGGCGCGGGCGGCGGTGGCATCATGATCCATCGACGCTTCGGCTGTCACGTCGAGGGCTTCACGCTCTCGCGCGAGCAGGCGCGCTTCGCCAATGCCGCCGCCACCATCTTGCGAGTCGACGATCATGTCAGCTTCCACGCCGGTGACCTGCGTGAGCTGCCGTTGGAATCCGATCGCTACGCCGCGATCTGGGCATGCGAGAGCACCGAGCATTTCGACGATCTCGGGGCGTTCTTCGCGCGCTTCCGTACGCTGCTGAAACCTGGCGGGCGGATCGTCGTGATCGCCTGGTGCGCGGGCGAGGGTCAGGAGGCCGAGCGGTTGAAGGCCCGCATTGACGACCACTACCTGACCACGATCCACCCACCGGCCGCCTATCTCGCCGCGGCTCGTGAGGCGGGCTTGGCGCTGGCCGACAGAGTCGATCTGACCGACAGGACGACCCCGTACTGGCGGCTGCGGGAGAGTTCGCAGCATGCCACCGGAAGCGAGCGGTTCATGGGCGACGGCTATGCGACGCGCCTGGTGACCTACGAATTGTTCGCGCTGGAGAAATCGTGAGCCTGCCCGGCCGCGATCAGAGTCTCCACCTCGTGCTCGGCCCGACGGCGAGCGCCAAGACCGGCCACGCGATCATGCTCGCGGCGGCGGTGGGCGCGCCGGTCGTCGCCATCGATCGGATCCAGGTCTTCGACGACCTCGCGACGATCAGCGGCCGCCCAACGGCGGCTGAGCTCAACGGGACCCGTCGCGTCTACCTTGACCATCGACTACTGCGCGAGGCGAAGACCGACCTGACCGTCGCGGAGGGCCTTGCCCGGCTGCGCCGGCTGATCGGACGACTCGGGCCGGCCGTGGTCCTTGAGGGTGGCTCGATCAGTCTCTGGCAGGCGATCTTCGCCACTCTTGACAACGGTCGGATCGAGCCGCACCTGCGGCTGGTCGAGGATTGGGACGCCCACGCCGCCGCGATCGAGGACAGATGCGTCGCGATGATGACCATCGCGCGGCCGTCGATGCTCGATGAGCTGGCCGCGGCGCTCACCGAGCCGGCCATGCGCCGGGTGGCGATCGAGTTGATCGGCGTCAAAGCGATTCTCGGCTGGTGCGAGGACCACGGCGTGCCGCCGGCGACGCTCGGCGCCTATAACGAGGACGCGGGGGTCGCGCGCTCGCTCGCGCGGGCGATGCGGCCCGCGTTGGTCGCCCACGCCCGCCGCCAGCAGGACGTCTTCCGCGCGCTACTGGCCGGTCGGCCGCACGAGCTCGAGGTCGTCCGGTGAAAAGCGTCTGTGTCTTCGCGGGCTCGTGCGTGGGCGGCGACGCCGGCTACGCCGAGGCGGCGTGCGCGCTCGTCGAGGCATTGGCGGTTCGCGACCTCGGCCTGATCTACGGTGGCGGCCGCCTCGGCCTGATGGGGGAGCTGGCCGACGCGGCGCTGCGGCGGGGCATCTCGGTTACGGGCGTGATCCCACAGGCGCTCGAACACCACGAGCTGGCGCGGACCGACCTGCCCAACTTGGTAATCGTACGGACGATGCATGAGCGTCAGGCGCTGATGGCGGCGCTCGCCGATGCGTTCGTCGCGCTGCCTGGCGGCATCGGGACCCTCGCGGAGATCGTCGAGGCGCTCAACTGGACCCAACTCGGCCTGCACCGCAAGCCGGTCGGGCTGCTCAACGTCGCGGGTTACTGGAACGGGCTCGTCGATCTGCTCGCGCACGCCGACCGTGCGGGATTCGTGGCCGACGCCCGCCGCGGCCGGCCGGTCGACGCGAGCGATCCCGGCGAGCTGCTGGATCTGCTCATGGCATGGGAGCCGCCGTGTCCGGACCCACGGGTCCACGTCGGAGGTGTTGACGCATGAACCTGCTCACGCCGACCAGCCTTGAGGAGCTGTCAGCGGCCATCACCGCCCACGACAACGCGGTCGTCGTGGGCGGCGCCGTCGGCCTCATGTCGGCCGCCATGGCCCCTACCTGGGGTTCGGTGAACATCAGCCTGGCCGGCCTCGGCCTCGACCGTCGCGACGGCCGCCAGGTCGGCGCGATGGTCACGCTCGAGGCTCTTGAACGCGGCGGGCTCCCCGGCCGGCGAGCGGTGCTCGACGCGATCAAGCAGACCGCGACGCCCGCGCTGCGGCGGCGGATCACGATCGGCGGAGTGCTCGCGAGCGTCCCGCCTGGCCCGGATCTGTCGGTCGCACTCGGAGCGCACGACGCATACGTACGGGTGCTCGGCGCCGGCGGGCAGATCGCATGGCATCCGCTGCTGCGGCTAGGCGAACTCGCGCATCCGCGCGTCGTGCTCGAGGTCGACTTGGGGGTGCCGGGCCCCAGCCGGTTCCGGCGCTTCAGCGGCCACCACCGCGGTGGTCCGAGCCTCGTCTCGGTCGCCGCACGGGTCCGCGCCGACGGGACACTCGCCGTGTGCGTCTGCTCGCCGCCGGCGCCGCCGCGGTTGCCGGACGACGAGCACGACTCGGCCGATCGGCTCGTTCGGTCGCTCGTCGCCGATATCGGCCGGGAGCTCGGGGCCGGCATCCGCCGGGAGCTCACCGATATCGGCCGGGAGCGCGGTGCCGGCATCCGCCGGGGGCTCGCCGATGGATGAGCACGAGGTCTTCGTTGACGGGGTGGCGCGCCGGCTCACGAACGATCCGCTCGCCGGCCTCGCCTGGTGGCTGCGCGACGGCGGCGTGACCGCGGTCAAGGTTGGCTGCGAGGAGGGCGTGTGCGGCGCCTGCATGGTATTGATCGACGGCGAACCCGCGCCCGCGTGTGTGGTCCCACTCGCGCGCGTGCCCGCCGGAGCGCGGATCGAGACCGCGGCGGGGCTGGCCGACAGCGCGCCGGGACAGGCGCTCGCCGCGGCGCTGAGGGCACGGGAACCTTTCCAGTGCGGCTTTTGCGCCCCTGGCATGGCGGTCAGTTGCGTGGCGTGGATGCGCGAGCACGGTTCATTGCCTGACGACAGAACCGCGCTGGCCGAGCTGCTCACCTCCCACCTGTGCCGATGCACCGGCAAGCTCGCGATCATCGACGCGCTGCTCGGTGTCGGCGTCGAGGACGACGAGAAGGCATGACCGTGAGCAGCGCATTGAAGGCCGCGGGGCGGCTCGACTACGTGCTCGACCTGACTCCGCACGGGGCCCTGCACGCGTGCCTGATTCGCGCCCGTGGGCCGCACTCGCTCGTCACCGTCGACCGGGCGGCGCTGCGCGCACTGCCGGACGTGGTCGCGGTGCTGGACGCGACCGACGATCCCGGGCGGCCGTTTTCCACCAATCCGTACGCCGTGCGCCAGGACACGAGTGTGTTCGCGCGCGAGGCGCGCTTCGCCGGCGACGTCGTCGGCGCCGTTGTCGCCCGGACCCGCGAGGCGGCGCGCGCGGCCGCCCGCCGCCCGGTCGAGGAACGGTCGCTGCCCGCCGTGCTGAGCGTCGAGCAGGCCCTCGCCGAAGGAGCACCGCCGGCGCATCGCGGGTTCCACGACAACCGGTTCTTCATGCTCGAGATCGGCATGACCGCGGACGAGCTGGAAGAGCACTTCGCCGCGAGCGAGCACGTGTTCGACGACACCTATCGCTGCGACGCCGCGGCACACACCTTCCTCGAACCGGCGGCGGCGATCGCGAGCTGGGACGCCGGCGGCGGCTGCCGGATCGTCGCCAACGCCCAGCTTCCGTACCTCAACCTGCAGCTGGTCGCATCGATCCTCGGGCTCGCCCCGGAGCGGATCGACTACATCAGCCCGGCGATCGGCGGATCATTCGGGGGCAAGGAGGAGTTCCTCCTCGACGCAGCGGCAGCGCTATGCAGCCGGGCGGTCGGCGGCCGGCCGGTGGTGCTCGCGACCGATCGCGCGGAGACGACCGCCGGCGGGCGAACGCGCCACGCCATGCGCGTCCGCGTGCGAACCGGCTGCGGCGCGTCGGGTGAGCTGACCGCCCGGCTGATCGAGGCGACGACCGAATGCGGGCCGTACGCCGGCCATTCGCCGAGCGTCGTCGCCAATGGCCTTTCGCTCGCGCTGACGCTGTATCCGGCGCCGGCGGTGCGCGGAGTCGCCGAGTGCGTAGCCCTCAACCGCGTACCGCCGGGCCCATACCGCGGTTACGGCGGACCGCAGTTGCTCTTCGCCGTCGAGTCACAGCTCGACGAGATCGCCCGCACGCTCGCGCTCGATCCGTTCGACCTGCGTGCGGGCAACGCGCTGAAGCGAGGCGACGCCGATCCCACCCACGGCTGGCCCGTCTCGTTCGACCTCGCCGCCTGCCTGCGTACCGCGCGGCGCCGATTTCCACGTGATCGCCCCGGCGCCGAGGCCACTGGAGCACGGCGCCGGCGCGGTTGGGGCGTCGCGGCGCTGGCGAACATCAGCGGCCTCACCGGGGTGCTCGAGAGCCCTGACAGCGCCACCGTCAAATGCACCGTCGCCGACGGTCGGCTACGCGTCACGACCGCCTGCCCCGATGTGGGGCAAGGGCTGCATCGCGTGCTGGCGCGCGTCTGCGCGGCTGAGCTCGGGCTACCTGAGCGGCTCATCGACATCGACTGCGATCCCCGCCTCGCCGACATCGGCGCGGCCGCCTCCCGTGGCTGTTTCCTGACCGCGAACGCGGCACTCGAGGCGGTACGCGAGCTGCGCGCCCGCATCAGCGAGCGAGTCCCGATGGCCACGGTGCCCCAGCGACTGGACGCGGCGCTCGACGGCCTGTCGGCGACGAGCACGTTCAGCGCGCCGGACAACGCGCTCGTCGCCGGCGTCCAGCTGGCCCACGTTGCGGTGGACCGCGCGACCGGGCAGGTCATCCCGCTGCGGCTGGTCTCGATCCACGACGCCGGCCGGCTGCTCGACCCCGCACGGGCGCGAGATCAGGTACGCGGTGGCGTGATCGAAGGCCTCGGGCTCGCGCTCGGCAGGCCGCTGCGCTTCGACGCCGCCGGGGCGGTCGTCGCATCCAGCCTGCACGCACAGGGGCTGCCGCAGGCCGACTGGCCCGTCTCGATCGACGCCGTGTTCATCGACGTGCCCCATCCGACGGGCCGGCTCGGGGCGAAGGGGCTCGGCGAGGCGCCCGCGATGGGTGTCGCCGCCGCCGTCGCCAACGCGATTCGCGACGCCACCGGAGCTCGCCTGTGTACGGCGCCGTTCACCCCTGATCGCGTACTCGACGCGATCCTGGCGGTCGAGGAGTCTGAGCTGGTATGACAACCGATTGGCTCGATGGCGCGCTCGCGCACACGTTCGGCGGGCTCGATGGACTGACCGAGCGCACGGTCGGGTATCCGGCGCTGTTTCGCGAGCTCGGGCTCGGCGGCCCAGGGGTATCGACGCTGCTCGACTACGGCTGCGGGCCGGGCTGGATAGCGCTCGAAATCGCCGAGCGCTACGACGTGGAGATCACGGCGGTCGATATCGCACCGGAGATGCTGCGGCTGGCGCGCGCCCGCCCCCACCCGCGCGTGCGCCACCGGCTACTCGACGCGAGTGGGCTCGATTTTCTCGCGCCTTCGTCGATCGACGCGGCGATGTGCTGCTTCGTCTTCTCGAACGTCGCCGAGCTCACCGAACTGCGACGGATCACGGACGCGGTCGGACGAGTGCTGCGACCGGGCGGCCGCTACGTCCTGATGGACGCGAATCCCGATGCGACGGGCACCGCGTTCGCGAGCTTCCGCACGGGCGAGCCGGGCAGGACCTACGAAGCCGGCGAACCGCGGCGTGTCGAACTCTACGGTCCGGGCGATCGACCGCTTGAGCTGGTCGACTACCACTGGCCGGAGGAGACCTACCGACAGCTGCTCGCGGACGCGGGCTTCCGCGGCGTGCGAGCACTGCGCCCGCGTGCGACCCTGGCGCAGGCAGAGCGCATCCGAGCCGTCACCCGCGCGGCCACCGTCGCCGAATCGACGCTCGCACCCCTACTGCTGATCGTCGCGGAACGGTAACGCCCCTCACGACTCTCGTGGCCATACCTGCGCAAGGTCGGCGCCTACAGTGCGTTGATGTGTGTCGGACTGCCTGCGGGCGACTCCATTGTGGCCCGGATGGTTCGCACGCACCCGACGTTGCGCTGCCGGCTCGACCGCCTGGCCGCGCTCTCCGACAGTCTTGCCGGGCGAGCACCGCGCACGACCGGCCATGACCGTCGATAAATCCCGACCTCAACGGTCAGCCGCCCAGGCGGAGCGGCCTGGGCCGCCTCGCCTGTGGGCTTGTATTGGTGCTGGTCAGAAGGGTGGAGGTGGATCACGGGGAATGGGGTCGGGGAGGGGCTGGATGATCAGCGGCGGGCGCGCGTGATAATCACGGCCCAGCCGTGAGGTCCACACGAAGTGGCCCGGCAGTGGCTGGCGAACAATCCATCCGCCCTCGTGTTTGAGCCGGTGGTCGTGGCGGCAAACGGAGCCGATGTTGCCTTCGTGCGTGCCACCGCCGCGCGCCCAGTCCTGGGTGTGGTCGCCGTCGCCGCCGTGTGCGGGCGCACGGCAGCGCGGATGAACGCAGGTGCGGTCCCTGATCTCAGTGCGGCGCCGCAGCGGCCGCCCAAGTCTGCGCCCACCTCGACCGGCGTCCTGTTGGTCAGGCTCTTGAGGACGGGTGAGGTCGGCCGCGAAATGGTCGGCCTGGCGAGCCAAGTCGTCAATGACCCTCGCCCAGCCACCGAACTGGTCGGCTCGGGCGCTCAATTCCCACAGATCGGGCAAGTTGATCTGAAGCTCGACGATGCCGCCGCGGCACGGTGAAGCGGCACGGTGGGGGTAGCCGTCGGGGCGCCGCCGGGTTACGCCCTCATGCAGAAATCGACCGCATTCGTCGGTGATGGCAAATCGCCATTCAGCGGCTGTTTGGTCCCGGACGAGCCGGCGGGTCAACTCGGCGTCGACGAAACCCCAGCC
>CALAED010000479.1 GCA_937891035.1 uncultured Thermomonosporaceae bacterium
GGCGCGCATGGTCAGCCCCGTGGCGGAGGCCCCGGTGACGGAAACGCCGGTCTTCCGCGCCCTGACACCATGCCTTCCGGCTTTGTCCTTGTCCTCGGCCTGCCGCTCGGCGACGTCCCCCGTCGGGGCCGCTCGAAGATCCCGATCGTTCCTCATGGCGTGCTCCTTCGATCGACCGTTTCCCGCACATGCTAGGAGGAGGGCCGTCGCGGCGGCGGCGGCCCCTACTCCGCGCCCGTGATCGACAAGGTGCGCAGCCGGATGCCGGCCAGCGCCGCGCCGCCGACCGTCACGATGACGAGGAGCGTCACGGCGATGCCCAGCGACACCTCCGACGTCACCGCCGTCGCCGACGTGAGCGAGTCGGTCACCGATGTGGCCCACTGCAGGATCGACAGCTTTCTGGCCCCGGGTGCGACGTTGCCGATCAGCACCTCCCACACCAGCGCGTACAGCAGACCGATGGTGACCGCGAACCGGCTGACCACGGCCAGCGCCACGAACACCGCGCAGTAGGCCATGCCGCCGACGAACACCCCCACGGTGAACGCGAACGCCAGCTGGGCGGTGACCCCCGACATGATCAGCCCGGCGAGCAGCGTGGGTGCCACGGCGAAGAGCACGATGAGCGCCATCGCCACCAGCAGCTTGGTCGTCGTGATCACCGGCCGCGGGATCGGCTTGGTCAGGATGTACATGATCTGGCCGTCGTCGATCTCCGGCCCGATCACGCCGGTGCCCGCGATCAGGGCCAGCAGCGGCAGCAGCGCGCCCAGCGCGAACCGCTGCAGCACCGCCGTCGACGAGGACAGGTCGTTGTAGCCCGTGGCCGTCAGCGTGATGGCCAGCAGCAGCAAGATCACCGGTAGGGCGAGGAGCAGCAGCGCTCGTCGGCGCCCGAGCATCCCGCGGAAGGTGATGTAGGCGATGGTCGCGTTCATCGGTCGCTCATCCTCGCAGTGCGTCCCGTCCGGGCGGCCGCCCGGAGGGCCGCGGCGGTCGGCGGGGTTTGGTCGGTGGGGAAACGCGGGGGCCGGACGGGCGGCCACGCCCGGGCCGGCCGGCTCGGCTCGGCGCCGCGTCCTTCGCCCAGCGCGGGTCGCCGGCTCACGGGGCCACCAGGTAGGAAAAGACGCTTTCCAGGGATTCGTCGGCCGGGGAGACCTCCCACAGGCGTACGTCCGCGTCCCGCGCCACCCGCGGCAGCAGCCAGGTGAAGCGGCGGAAGTCCACGGCCTCGACCCGCAGGCCGCCTTCGGTGAGCTGCACGCTGCGCGCCGACCCATCGGCGATGATCGCCGCGGCCAGCCTGCGGTCGTCGGCCGATCGAACGGCGAAGACGTGCGGCCGATCCGTCATCAGGCGCCGGATGGCGCGGAAGTCGCCGGAGGCGGCGTGCCGGCCGGCCACCACCACCTCGATGTGCCCGGCCAGCCGCTCGACCTCTTCGAGGATGTGCGAGCTGAACAGGATCGTGCGGCCCTCGGCGGCCATCCGGCGGATCAGGTCCATCAGCTGGAGCCGCTGCCGCGGGTCCATGCCGTTGAACGGCTCGTCGAGCAGCAGCACCGGCGGGTCGTGCACGAGCGCGGCGGCCATCTTGACGCGCTGCTTCATGCCTTTGGAGTACGTCCCGATCTGCCGGTCCTTGGCGTACTCCATCTCGACCAGCGCCAGCGCCCGCCGCGTCGCCGCGGCCGGGTCGGTCAGCTTGTGCAGCTTGGCCATGCACTCAACGAACTGCCAGCCGGTCAGGAACTCGTACGCGGTCTCCCGTTCAGGGACAAGGCCGATATGTCGATAGACATGCTGATTCGCCCAGATCCGCACCCCGTCGAGCGCGACGGTGCCGGACGAGGGGGCCAAGAATCCGCCCATCAGGTGAATGAGCGTCGACTTGCCGGCCCCGTTCGGCCCGAGCAGCCCGGTTACCCCAGGCCCGATGGTCATGGAGATGCCGTTGACCGCCACCACGTTCCCGTACCATCGCGAGACCTGATCCAGCCGCAGCTCGCTCATCCCGCCCTACCCTCCGCTCACTCCCCGGCGCGCTGTCGGCGCCGGTTTCCCCTCGTCGCTCGTTCTTCGCTCCTCGCTCCAGCCGGCGCCGCGCGCATCGGACTCGCTCATCATCGGAGCCCGGCCTTCCGGAAGCGGGCGTACAGAATGCCGACGGCCGCCACGATCAGCGCGGCGCAGGCGGCGGCGAACACCACTCCGCCGAATGGTCCCGGCGGCGGCTGCGGGGTCGAGGTCTCGGCGCCGAACAGTCGCACCTGCACGCCGTCCACCAGGTAAAAGGGGGTGAACAGGCCCGCCCACCCGGAGATCGTGTACTTGCTCTGGGACTCGGCGATGCCCTGCACGATGGTCACGACGGTCAGGGAGACAAGGTAGACCGCGATGACGCTGGCCACGCCGAACCCGCGCCGCGGGGTGAAGGCCGCGACGACCAGCCCGAGCCCGCCCAGGACGAGCGCGAACAGCACGCACCCCGCCAGGCCTTCAAGGTAGTGGACGGTGTGCTCGCCGATGCCCGGCAGTTGGGGCGGCGGCGCCTCGCCCGGGTTCGGCTGCCTGGGCTCGCGGGTCGCCAGCGCGCCCGCGTACAGCAGCGTGACGGGCGTCGCGAGCAGGATGAACAGGGCCGTCGCGAACGCCCCGTACTTGGCAAGCACATAGTCGAACCGGCCGAGCGGCCGGGAGAAATACAACGGCACGACGTTGAACCGCATCTCTCTCGACGCGATAACCGGCGACTGGGCGGCCAGGAAGATCGCGACAAGCGGCTGCAGGAACACCGCGTAGGCCGAGTAGCGGATCAGCGCCCCGGGCTCCTTGGTCAGCGCCAGCGCGGCCACGCTGCCGACCGCGGGCAGCAGCATCGCGCCGAACAGCAGGAACGGCATGACCTTCGACTTGATGGGCCGGCCCAGGCCGAACGCGGCGCGCAGGTTGTGCACGAACAGGGAGCGGAGCACGTACGCCCGGCCGAGCCGTGGCCCGTCGTAATGCCGGTAGCCGATGTCGTGGATGGTGCTCGTCATGTGGTGAACACCTCTTCGATGTGGTGACGGCGCTGTTCCATCCGGATCAGGCACAGGTCCATCTCGGCCACCGCGTCTCTGATGGCGTCGAACGTGCTCTCGCCCGCGATGTCGACCAGCAGGAACCGGCCTTCGGGACGGACCCGGAGACCGGTCTGCGCCAGCCGCATGCCGAGCTTTTCCGTGCCCTCGTCGACCTCGACGACCAGCACGCCGCTCGCCTCGGTGAACGACGCCACCGCCTGCGAGCGCAGCAGCCGGCCGCCGTCGATGATCACCACGTGGTCGCAGATCCGCTCGAGCTCGCCCAGCAGATGGGAGGTGACCAGCACGCTGATGCCGAACTCGGCGCCGATCCGCCGGATGAGCCCAAGCATCTCGTCTCGGCCGGCCGGGTCGAGCCCGTTCGTCGGCTCGTCGAGGAAGACGAGTTGCGGATCGTGGACGAGAGCCTGCGCCAGCTTGACCCGCTGCCGCATCCCGGTCGAATAGCCCCCGATCGGGCGGTAGCGCTCCTCGTACAGGCCGACGTGGCGCAGAGTGTCGGCGGCCCGCTCCCGGGCCGCGGTGGCCGGCAACCCGGACATCCGGGCCATATGGACGACGAACTCGGTGGCCGGCATGTCGGGCGGCAGGCAGTCGTGCTCGGGCATGTAGCCCACGCGCTCCCTGATCCGCCCGCCGTCGCGGACGATGTCGAGCCCCAGCACGGCGGCCTGGCCGCTGGTCGGCGGCAGCAGGCCCAGCAGAATCTTGATGAGCGTCGACTTGCCCGCCCCGTTTGCCCCGACGAGCCCCACGACTCCCGGCTCCACGCTCACCGTGAGCGCGTCCAGCGCGGTCACGCCAGGGAACCTCATCGTCAGACCCTGAGTGGCGATGATCGGCATATTCCGAACCTAATGGAGCAACCGCTTCGGCGCCTCACTCTGAGGGGCTACCTCGGCTCTCCCTTCGCCCCTCCTTGCGAACGAGTGGCGGCTCCTCCATTCGCTTCTTTGCGATCTTGTACGGCATATCATCGCAAAAAACGCATATGGAGGATGATGCATGGCCGGCATCCGCCGGGCGCTCGCCGCGGTGGCCGCGGCCGCCGCGATGGCCTTGACCGTCGGCTGTTCCGTCGCCCAGCCGATCGAGCAAGGGTCGCCCGCCGAGCGCCCGTCGGCGGGCGAGCACGATGACCGCGAGGTCGCCGCGGCCCGCGAGGACCTGGCCGACCTGCGCGTGGCCACGCCGGTCGGCGACGCCGGATATGACCGGGACCGCTTCGGCCCACGCTGGACGGACGCCGACCGCAACGGCTGCGATACTCGCAACGACGTCTTGGCCCGCGACCTCGACGACGTGACCAAGCGGGGCCGCTGCGTCGTGATCGGTGGCCGGCTGGACGATCCGTACACCGGCCGGGACATGACGTTCACCAAGGCCGAGGCCGCCGAGGTGCAGATCGACCA
>CALAED010000480.1 GCA_937891035.1 uncultured Thermomonosporaceae bacterium
CTGGCCGGTGTAGTCGGGCGGGATCATGTAGCTGCGCAGCGCGACGTACCCCAGCAGACCGCCCCCGCCTACCACGGCGACCAGAAAAGCCAGCGCGAAGAAGGCGGCGGCGTGCGACCCGCGGCGGCGCCGTCGCTGCCGCTTGCGGGCCGCCCGCTGGTCGCGCCGGCCGAGCCGCTCGCTCGGCAGGTGACCGCCGCGGGTGGGATCGGAGAACAGATCCAAATCGCTCATGAGCTCCCCCGGACAATCTCGCCAGGGACGCTTCCCGTCAACCGTTCTCGATCGAGCGCCGCCTGGAGCAGAACGACGGCGGCGGCCTGATCAACGACCTTTCGGCGAGCCTGTCCGCGTATGCCAAGCTCGCGCAGCCCATTCTCCGCGGTCACAGTGGTCAGCCTCTCGTCATGAAGCCGCACCGTCCCGGGCGGCAACAGGTGTGCAAGCCGAACCGCGAACTGCCGGGCCGCCGCGGCGGCCCGGCCCTCCCGCCCCGACAGCGACGTAGGCAGGCCGACGATCACCTCGATGGCCTCATATTCGCTGACGATGGCCGCGATCCGCTCCAGATCCCCCTTGCCCCGTCGTACGGTCTCCACCGGAGACGCGAGCACGCCCCCCGGGTCGCTGCGGGCAATGCCGATCCGCACACTGCCCACATCGACGCCGATCCGCACGCCTTGTCTCATTGATCCCTTACGGCTCTTTCGACGGCGTTGAGCGCCTCGCCCACGGCCGCGGGATCGGCCCCGCCGCCCTGCGCGAGGTCGTCCTTGCCGCCGCCCCCGCCGCCGAGCGTCTTGGCGGCCACGCCGACCAGCGCGCCGGCCTTGAGCCCCCGGTCGCGGGCGCCGTCCGTAACGGCGACCACCACCACCGGACGGTCCTTGGGGACACCCGCGACGAGCACGACCGCCGGACGGCCCCGCAGCCGGCCCCGTACATCGACGGCGAGCCGGCGGAGGTCGTCGGCGCCGGTCCCGTCCGGGGCGCGGTGCGCGACGAACGCGATGCCGTTCACATCGCGCGCCCCGTCGGCCAGCGACCCGGCCACCGCGAGCACCTGCTGGGAACGGACCCGCTCCAGCTCCTTCTCCGCGTCCCGGAGCCGGCTGACGATGCCGGAGATCCGCTCCGGCAGCTCGGCGCGCGGCGTTTTCAGTTGCTCCGACAGCTGGGCGACGAGCACGCTCTCCGTGGCCAGGAAACGAAACGCGTCAATGCCGACCAGCGCCTCGACGCGGCGTACCCCGGCGCCGATCGACGCCTCGCCGAGCACCTTGATCAGGCCGAGCTGGCCGGACCGGGCGACATGGGTGCCGCCGCACAGCTCGCGGGAGTACTCCCCGACCTCGACGACGCGCACCTCATCGCCGTACTTCTCGCCGAACAAGGCCAGCGCGCCCATGGCCCGCGCCTCGTCGATCGAGGTGTGGAACGCCCGGACGTCGAGGTCGCCGACGAGGATGTCGTTGACCTCATCCTCGACGTCGCGCAGCACCGCGGCGGGCACCGCCCGGGACGCCGTGAAGTCGAAGCGGAACCGGCCGGGCGCGTTCTCCGAACCGGCCTGCGCCGCCGACTCCCCCAGCGTGCTGCGGAACGCCCGGTGCACCATGTGGGTCGCGGTGTGCGACCGGGAAATCGCCCGCCGTCGCGCCACGTCGATCTCCGCGAACGCCGAGTCGCCGACCTGCGCCTCGCCGGCTCGGACCTTGCCGCGGTGCACGATAAGCCCGGGCAGCGGCGCCTGCACGTCGTAGATCTCGATCTCCGCGCCGTTGCCGAACCTGACCACGCCCTGGTCGGCGAGCTGGCCGCCGCCCTCGGCGTAGAACGGGGTGCGGTCGAGCACGACCTCGACCTCAGTGCCCGCGCCCGCGGCCGGCACGTTCGCGCCGTTGATCAGCAACCCGACCAGCCGGGCCTCGCCGGTCACGGCGCGGTAGCCGGTGAAGTCGACCTGCCCGCCGGCCCGGTCGAGCAGGTCGCCGAGCACCGAGACGTCGAGGTTGCCGGTCTTTTTGGCGGCCGCGTCCGCCTTGGCCCGGTCGCGTTGCTCGGCAAGCAGCCGGCGAAATCCCTGCTCGTCGACGGTCAGGCCCTGCTCGGCCGCCATCTCCAAGGTGAGGTCGATCGGGAAGCCGTACGTGTCGTGCAGCTTGAACGCCTGGTCGCCGGGGAGTTTCGAGGACCCGGCCCGCTTGGTCTCCTCCACCGCGGCGTCGAAGATGGCGGTGCCGGTGCGCAGCGTCTGCAGGAACCGCTCCTCCTCGGCGTCGATGACCGTGTGGATGGTGGGCGCGGTACGGATCAGCTCCTGGTACTGC
>CALAED010000481.1 GCA_937891035.1 uncultured Thermomonosporaceae bacterium
GGTCGCCGTGTCCCCCGACGCGGCCGCGCACGTAATGCTGCTCACGCACCACCGCGACCGCGAGATTCAAGAAAGGCGATGCCCATCATGGTCTGGTCCGTGTCATCGTCCTCGCGTGTAAGCCGGTGGCTGGCGTGGGCCTGTACCTGCGGGGCCCGCCGACGGCGAGGGCGTCACGGCCGCGGTGGGACATCCGCCCCCCTCGATCTGCATATCTCGCCCCATGGAGATCGGCGCTGCCGAGACGCAGTATCCGGGCAGGCGAACCGAGGAGCTCCCCATGCCAAGCGTCGTGGTCGGAATCGACCGATCGCACAGCGCGCCTGCCGTCGCCGCCGTCGGCGACCGCCTGGCGAGCTTGCTCGGCCTACCGCTGATACTGGTGCACGCAACCACCGGCGCCGAGCCGGCCGGCGAGCTCCTAGAGCACGCCGACCCTCGCCGCGGGATGGGAAGCAGGCGATGCGTAGCCATCGGCGGCCTGACCGACGCACTACCGCAGGTCGCTGAACAGCACGATGCGGTACTGCTCGTGATCGGCACCGGCACCTACAAGCCGATACGCGAGCTGTTTCACAGAAGCAAGGCGAACGCCGTCGTACGGGCCGCTTCGCATCCGGTGGTGCTGGTCTCACCGGCCGCGGCCGAGCGCGAACGCACGCCCAGACCGACCGCTCCCTCGGCGATCGTGTGCCCGATCGACCAGTCACCCGAAGCCCGCCGGGTGGCGCAGGTCGCGGCCGCCCTGGCCAGCGCCACACTCACGCGGCTCGTCCTCGTGCACGCGTCTTCCCCCAACGCTCACGACCCGATCGAAGACCTGCTCCGTCAGCAAGACTGCGACGTCGCCACGCGAAGCGTGGACGGCCGGCCGTCCGATCGGCTCGAGGTAATAGGTGCCGAGGAGAACGCGGCCGTGGCAGTAATCGCCGCGAATGAGCCAAGCGCGCGATCGGTCGCCGCGTGGGCAACCCGGCCGGTGCTCGTCGTGTCGCCCACGGCGGCCAGCGAAGCGACCGAGACCCTGACGCGGTTGCGGTCGGCCGCCCACGACGCAGGATGAACGGCCCGAGCACGAAATCCGCCGCCGCACTGGCGGTGACGGCGTGCCTAGCGGCCGGCTGCGGCTCGGACGACGAGAACGGCGAGAGCACAGTGCCGGGCCGGCCGGCAGCGGGCCTGCCCGAGGGCTCGTACTCCGTTTCCATCTCCGAGGCCCAGCTCGCCGGGATCTCCGCCGCCGAGCGACCGCCCGCCGGGAGTTGGGAGATGAACGTCGATGGCCGCAGCGTCAGACTCACTGCGCCCAACGGATCCGCGATCAACGAGACCACTGCGGACGTCTCGGCCGACCAGCTGACGCTCACCGCCAACCGCACGGAGGAGAGCTTCGCCTGCGGCGACGATCCGCAGCGCGGCATCTACCGCTGGGCCTCGAGCGAGGGGTCGCTGCGGTTCACAGCGGTGAACGATCCCTGCAAGGACCGGACCGCCGTCCTCACAGCGGGGACATGGACCGAGTGAGCCACTCGCAGACGGGCTTGGCCGTCATGAAGCCGGCCGGATGTTCTGGCTCACCTTGAAGACATTGTCCGGGTCGAAGTTGGCCTTCAGGCGCGCAAGCCGCGCGTAGTTGTCGCGGTACGTCGCCTCCACCCGCTGTGTGCCTTCGTCCATCATGAAGTTGACATAAGCGCCGCCCTTGCAAAGGGACGAGGGCGCCCCTGAGGGCGCCCTCTCTGATCGCCGAGCCTGAAGCGGCTCAGACGCCCGCCGCACCGCGCGGGCGAAGCACGAACAAGCCGCGATCTATGCTGCTGACCGCCACGATCTTCTTCTGGCGGAAGTAGGGGTAGTTGCTCCAGGTCCCGCCCTCGAAGGTCGCGTTGTCGTTTTCGGGGTAGACGTCGAAGTAGGCGACTTCGGAGAGCGTCCCCTCGCCGACTCTGCGCAGATCGTAGATGCGCAGACCGGACGTGTAGTTCGACGCGAAGGCGACTCGTCCCGCGGTGTACAAGTTGTGGTCGATTGACGTCGTGTCGTTCTCGAAGACGCCGATCAACGTCGGGTCGTCCAGGTCGCGCACGTCCCAGACGCGGGTCGTGGTGCCGATCCCGTGCGTGACCTCGTCGAGCTCGTCGCCATGTAGGAAATACCGCTGGTCCTCGGTCAGCCATCCCTGATGGCTGAAGCCGTCGTTGGGGTAGGGAACCCTGGCAAGCGGCACCGGGCTCGACTTGTCGGTCACGTCGACAATCGAAACGAAGTTGCCCGACGACGGGTTGGAGTTGAAGCAGATCTCCCGGCCCTGGTGGTCTGCGTCGGGCCCGCGGTAGACCACGCACTGGGTGTCGTGGATGTACCCGTGGTCTGCGAAGCAGCCCGCGAAGCTGGGGCTGGTCGGGTTGCCGATGTCGACCATGTGCAGCCCGCCGGCGCAGTTGAGCGAGCGGTCCAGATTGCGGGCGCCGACCGCGTAGAGGAATCCCGTGTCCTCGTTGATGTTGATGTTGTGGGAGGTGCTGAACCCGGCGTAGTGCGCGGTCTCGGTGAACACGATCGGGTCGCCGGTGACGCCGCGAACTTCGGTGAGATCGAACACCTGCAGGCCGTGCCCGAGCTGCTCCGAGACGACGAACATGTGGTCCTCGAACACCTTGATGTCCCGCCAGAACGGCCGCTGCGGGTCCAGCGTGTGGGCCGGCAGCGTCCCCACGATGTCCGGCCGCTTGGGATCGGTGATGTCGACGATCACGGTCC
>CALAED010000482.1 GCA_937891035.1 uncultured Thermomonosporaceae bacterium
CCAAAAACAGCGCTGCGGGGTAATGCGGGGTATTGCTACGAAAGTCCTGACCTGCACAAACACCCCTTGAGAGGCCCCTCGTGAAGCTCATACCCACCGACCTCGATCGCCTCAGCGACTACATCGACAACACCGAAGACCCCCGAGGCGTCACCCGAACCCACATCGCCAAAGACCTGTTCCGAAACCGCATCGGCCGTGCCGACCTCGACCAGCTCCTCAACAAACTCGCCACCCGCGGCCCCTACGAGGCATGGCAAGAACGCACCCGCGGCCGCCCTCGCACATGGATCAGGCGACGACCCACGGTCGACTCCTGGGAAGCCCTCGCCCGATGCGGAGCCCGGACATGACCACCCTCACCCGAGACCCCTGGGCCACCCTCCCCACCAACTGGAACACCCCACCCAAACAACCCCCAAAGCCACCCACCTACGCCCCACGCTGGCCCGTCAACCCCGACAAACTCCCCCAGGTCACCTGCCACCCCCGATGCCCCCGCTGCCACCACCCCGAAGACCGCGGCACCTGCCGCCGCTGCGCCATCATCTGCGACCACACCGTCCAACCCAAACGACGCAAACTCGTCAACATCTGCCTCATCCGACAGCGCGTCCCCGCCCGCCTTGTGGTCTCGAAGTCCACCGGCCGCGCGCTGCTCGTCATCGACCACTGCCCCCACTGCACCGCGCCCCACATCCACGCCAACGAACCCACCCTCGGCCCCTACCGGCTCGCCCCCTGCCGCCAGCCCTACCTCCTGGACACCCCATGAGCGACCAATCCCACAACGACAGCGCCCTCCTCGACGAGATCTCTGCCAAGCTCCTCGGCGTCTATTACGCCAACGTCGAGTTCACGACCATGCAGGGCGCCGGCGTTCACCTGAAGGTCACCGTTGAGGGTTCGGCGCTCACCGTCGAGCAGGTCGTTTCGGCGGCCGCCGATGCCTTCCGTCAGGACGCCGAACGATGAGCGTCATCCACATCGCCGGCCCCGACATCACCGTCGGCCACCACCTCCGCCAACGCTGCGCCTGGTGCGGCGCCACCCTCATCGACGACGACCTCACCAGACTCGCCGTCCCGGCCGGCCAGGACCCGCGGCCCGCCACGTGGACCGTGGGCGCGCTCGTCGAGGTCGATGGCGACAACCCGCGCGCCTCGTGGGTCGTCGAGCACGTCGACGGTGATCCGCTGCCGGACAACGCGTGCGGCGCGCTCGACCCGGCGGCCACCCGATGACCGGCGAGCAGTCACCAGCCGAACACCAGACCGCCCTGACACGCGACGGACGCGGCCGCTTCACCCGCAGCCTCGCCACCGCCAAACGCGACGCCGAAGCAGCCCGTCTCCGCTCCCGCGGCCTGTCCTACCGGGCTATCGCCGCCGAGCTGGGCATGGAGGCCGCCTCAGCGCACGAGGCAGTGCAGCGGGCGCTGAAGGCGACAGTGGCCGAGCCGGCCGCGGATGTCCGCCAGCTCGAGCTAGAACGCCTCGACACGATGCACAACGCCGCCCTGGCCGTGCTCGAACGTGAACACGTCGTCGTGTCCGGCAGCAAGATCGTGTACCGGGTGGTGGAGTACGCCACCGACGGGGCCGGCAACATCCTGCTCGATGAGGACGGGCATCCGAAGGCCGCGCGGATCGAGCCGTTGAAGGATGACGCGCCGGTGCTGCGCGCGGTGGAGACGTTGTTGAAGATCCAGGCGCGGCGGGCGGCCCTGTTGGGTTTGGATGCGCCGGTGAAGGCGGAGACGGGTGTGACGTTGAACTACAACATTGTGGGTGTGGATCTGGAGCAGTTGTGAGAGACGAGCCTGCCAACCGGTTACGTAGATCACACGTCACATAGCCGACCGCATCCACAAACCCCCGGGGGAACCATGCGACCCGCGTTAATCACCACCGTCCTGGCCGTCACGCTCACCGCCGGGTGCGGCGCAGCCACATCTACTGCGCCGGCCGACACGGCGCGCCCGGCCGCCGCCGCCCCGAGCGCCTCCACGGCGGCGCCGATGAGCAGGCAGGCCGCCGCCAAGTACTACCTCGCCGTCGTCAAGCCGTGGAACAGCCTCTGGGACGACTGCATCGTGGTCGAGAGGTGGGGCGAGTACACCCCGGCCATGGAACGTCGCGCACTGGCCGCGTGCCGGAAACTGCCTGGTGTGCTGACCAAGATGATCCACGAGCTGGAGCACCCGCCCGCCCCATGGCCTGCCGAGGCGCGCGCAGCGATGCAGGACCTGATTGACTCCGACCGGGCCCTGAACTACTGCATCAAGCAGCTCCGCGACGTCACGACTGTCGGCGGCTACTTCCAGGCGAGCCAGTCGTGCCCAAACCAGAGCGGTGATCGCAGCGCCGACATCGTCCGAGCACACCTCGGCCTGCCAGCCGTCCCGAAATAGCACACCGGCACCCGGGGTGAGGATGAACCTGGCGCCGGCCGGCCGCGTCCAACACCACGACACAGATGGGGGGAAACACCAGAATGCGCAGCCTTCCCGGCGAACTCCGCGCCCACCCACTCCGCCTCGCCACCATCGCGGCGGCCGGGTTAATCGCCTTCACCACCACGTTCACGGTCGGCTCCTACGTCGGCGACGCGCCGGCCAGTTCAACCTCGGTGATCACCGACGCCTCGAGCTCAGCCGACCCCGGCGTGTCGACCTCGACCGCCTCGCCTACCGGGACACCGACCACCACCGGCCCGGCGGTGCAACCCGTGTCCACCACCGACATCGGCGACCACCCCACAAGGCCGCGCCCGCGCCCCGCCGAGCAGCCCAAGGAGAACGAGACCGGTGGGCACAGCGGTGGCGAGCCCGCACCGACCGACGAACCAGACGAGCCGGAGCCGGCGCCCGCCACCTCGACACATGTGGCGACGATCCCGGCGCGCACGTGCGGCCCGATGCACGACAACACCTGCGAATAGCCCCCCGCCGTACCATCCGGGTATGACCACGCCAGACCCCTACCACGACGCCTTCCGCAAGGAATTCGGCGAGTTCGCCGAGATGGCCCCCGTGCTCATCATGATCGGGCGTCTCGAGGCCGCGGGCATTCAGATCCGCGCGATCATCCTGCCGCACGATCTGCTCAAGGGTCCCGGCACGGTGTACGGCCGCCCTGTGGTGCGCGCCGACGTCGATGAGCCCAGCGTGCTGGTATGACCATCGCGACGGTCACCCACACCTACCAACCCCGCGGCGCCGCCAAGCAGCTGCTCGAAAACCGCGCCCCCGAAATTCTCCTATCCGGCCCCGCCGGCACCGGAAAATCACGCGCCTGCCTAGAAAAACTCCACCTCCAAGCCCTCAAATACCCGGGCATGCGGGCCTTGATCGTCCGGAAAACCCAGGTGTCGCTCGGCTCCACCGCCCTCGTCACCTGGCGCGAACACGTCGCCAAGGAAGCCCTCGCACACGGCGAGGTCCGCTGGTACGGCGGCAGCCAGCAAGAAGCCGCCCAATACCGCTACCGCAACGGCTCCACCATCACCGTCGGCGGCATGGACAAAGCAACGAAGATCATGTCGTCGGAGTACGACGTCTGCTTCGTCCAAGAGGCCATCGAGCTGATCGAGGACGACTGGGAGGCCATCACCACCCGGCTCCGCAACGGCCGACTGCCCTACCAGCAGCTGATGGCCGACACCAACCCGGCCCAGCCAACGCATTGGCTGAAGCAGCGTTGCGACCGCGGCGCCACGCGTTTCCTCGAATCCCGGCACGAGGACAACCCGATCTACTTCACCGACGCCGGCACCATGACCGAGGCCGGCCGGGCCTACATCGAAGGCAAGCTGGACAAGCTCACCGGCGTCCGCTACCTCCGCCTCCGCAAAGGCCTCTGGGTCGCCGCCGAAGGCCTCATCTATGAGGGCTGGGACCCCGCACTGCACCTGGTCGACCGGTTCCCCATCCCCGACGCCTGGCCCCGCTGGTGGTCAGTGGACTTCGGCTACACCCACCCGTTCGTCTTGCAGAATTGGGCTGAAGATCCCGACGGCCGCCTGTTCCTTTACCGGGAGATCTTCCACACCCGGCGCCTCGTCGAGGACCACGCGAAACAAATCCTCTCGATCGTCACCGAGCCGGTGCCCGGCGTCGCCCAGCTCGAGGACGAACCGCTCGCCACCGCCATCGCGCACGGCCGGCGCCGCTGGATCGAGCCGCCGCCGCGCGCGGTGATCTGCGACCACGACGCCGAAGGGCGGGCCACCCTGCAAAAGCACCTGGGGATGTCCACCGTGCCGGCGAACAAGAAGGTTCTGGCCGGGCTGCAGGCCGGACAGTCCCGGCTGAAGGTCGCGGGTGACGGTCGGCCGCGGCTGGCCATTCTTCGGGACAGTGTGGTGGAGCGGGATCAGCAGCTGGTGGACGATAAGCGGCCGGCGTGTACGGCGGAGGAGATTCCGGGCTATGTGTGGGCGGTGAAGCCGGGCGGTCAGCTGAAGGAGGAGCCTGTTAAGGACCAGGACGACGGGTGTGATGCGTTGCGGTATGTGGTGGCGCATCGGGATTTGCGGGGTCGGCCGAATATTCGGTGGATGTAGGAGGGTTGTGGGTGACCGATCTACGCGACCTCAACCGCGACGAGTGGGCCGACAAGCCGTACCTGATTGAGTTGCGCGGCGGCCTCAACGACGGGAAGCGGTTCCGCTGGCCCCAACTCCCGTACGTCTGGCGGCAGCCCGAACCGGCCCCGATCTCGTGGCTGATGGCCGACATAGAGGGCCCGTCCTTCCGGCTGTTGCCGCCGACCGCCGACTACCGCTGGACCGACCATGTCACCGACGACGGATACCGGATCTACCAGTTTCGAACGCCACGAGATGTGACGTGATTGGGGGCTGACGGTGGAGCTTGTGGAGTTCCTGAACGCCCGGCTCGACGAGCGCGCGAGCAGACGGCGCGTGCGGCAGTGTCGTCGCACGAGCGAGAGCCGCGCATGAGCGCGTCGGTCCTGAGCGCCCGGTCGACGCGGCGTATCGCCCGGTCCACCGGGCTCGACATCCTTCGCGCCTGGTCGAACGGGGGCTACACCATGGCCTTCGTGACCGCCGATCATCGGCATGGCTGGTGGGACAAGAAGACCGGTGACTGGGAGCTATATACGGGCGACGTCATGCACTATTCGTCGTGCGACGCGCTGTTCCCCCGACATCCGTTCGAACGGCCGCCGATGGCCAAGTTCGAAGTGTGCTGGTGCGGCAGACGACGCGCCGAGCACGCGGAGCCGAAGCCGTGAGCGGCTGCGGTACCTCGTGGCGAAGAAGGATCTCGGCGGCCGGCCGAACATTCGCTGGATGTAGCGCGCCGTAGAACTTTCGCGACCTGGATGAACGGGTTTTGATCGTCCTCTTTTGAACGTGTTCAAAAACGGCGTACCATCCGCACCATGACGATGGTCGGCAGTCTCGGCACCGCGCGCGCCGCCTACTCCAACGAGCGCGCCACCCGGAAGCCCCGCCCGCCACGCGTCCCCCTCGCCATCCGGCTCGGCCGGGCCGCCGCGAAACTCACCCCCCGCTGGGCCACCATCCGCGCCCTCGCCCTCGACACCGGAGGCCTCGGCCTCCTGTCCTACGCCGCCTGGGAAATCGCGCACCCGGCCGGCATCGCCGCCGCGGGCGTCAGCTGCCTGCTTTTGTCGTGGCGCAGCGGATGACGAAGACTCTCGTCGGAAAGATCGTCGACAAGGCCACCGCCCGCACCGCCACGCCGGGCGAGTCCCCGGTCCCCTACGTCGGCCGCCACACCGCCGCCCTGCAACTCCCCGGCATCTTCGGCCTCAACCCCCGCGGACAAGAAGCCCAAATGCGCGCCATGGGCGGCATGGGCACCCTCTTCGCGATCGTCTCCCTGCTCGGCGACGCCACCGCCGGCCCCGAATGGCACCTCTACCGAAAAGCCAAGAGCGGCGACCCCGACGAACGCCAAGAGGTCACCAGTCACGCCGCGATCGACCTGTGGAACAAGCCCAACCCGTTCATGCACCGGGCGGAGTTCATCAAGACCTACCAGCAGCACCGCGACCTCGTTGGTGAGGGCTGGTGGGTGGTCGTCTCCAATGAGCGTTTCAAGCTGCCGTTGGAGTTGTGGCCGGTCCGCCCGGACCGCATGACCCCCGTCCCGCACCCCGAGCGCTACTTGCTCGGCTACATGTACACCGGCCCCGACGGCGAGCAGGTCGCGCTCACGTTGGACCAGGTCATCTTCATGCGGGACCCGAACCCACTCGATCCGTACCGGGGGATGGGCGCGGTCCAAACGATCCTCACCGACGTCGAATCCTCACGGTATGCGGCGGAATGGAACCGGCGGTTTTTTGAAAATAGCTCTGAGCCGGGCGGAATCATCGAGTTCGAAGAGGAACTGTCCGACATCGATTACAACCGGCTCCGCACCCGGTGGAACGAGCAGCACAAAGGAGTCGCGAACGCTCACCGGGTCGCGCTGATCGAGCAGGGCGGCAAATGGGTGCCGAGGGCGTTCACCAACCGGGACATGCAGTTCCGTGAGCTCCGCGACGTCCCCCGGGAGATCGTCCGCGAAGCGTTCGCCTTCCCAAGGCCGATGTTGGGCACGGTTGACGACACGAACAGGGCGAACATGGAGGCCGCCGAGTACATCTTCGCCCGCTGGAAGTCTGTGCCCAGGTTGGACGCGACGCGGGACGTGCTCAACTTCCGGTTGCTGCCGATGTTCGGCTCTACCGCCGAGGATCTGGAGTGGGATTACGACTCGCCGGTGCCGGCGGATCGGGAGGCCGACGACCGGGAACTCACCTCCAAGGCCGAGGCGTACAAGATCCTCCGTGACGCCGGTGTGCACCCGGATGACGCGGCTGAGGTGTGCGGGCTGCCGAAGATGCGCGTCACCATCGCCCCGGCTCCGCTGGCTGAGCCAGATGCTGTTCCGGTGGAGGA
>CALAED010000483.1 GCA_937891035.1 uncultured Thermomonosporaceae bacterium
GCCGACGGCCGGCTGATGGTCTGGCCGGTCGCCGCCGCTGCGGCCGCGTCCGGGCCTGGCTCCACGTCCGCGAGCGGGCCCGGCCCCGGGCGGGTCCTGGCCAAGCTCGGCATCGCGGTGCGCGTCGTCGCCTCCTGCCACGACGGGCGGCTGGCCTCGGCGGGCGACGACGGCATCTTGCGGTTCTGGGACATCGAAACCGGTGAGCCCGTTGGCGTCTGGCCGACCGCGACCGAGCAGATCACGGCCATGGCCTGCACGCTCGACGGGCGCCATGTCGCGCTGGGCGGCAACGATGGCATCGTCTGGGTGCGCGATTCCGTGACCGGCGAGTCGGTCCGAACCCTCGCCGCCTTCACCCAAACGATCACCGCGTTGGCGTTCGACCCATCCGGCGCGCACCTCGCGGCATCCGGTCAGGGCGGCACCCTGCGCGTGTGGGATCTGCCGAGCGGCCGCCGCCGCCATCTCACCGGGCACCGCTCGTCGGTCGAGGCGGTCGCCTTCCATCCGGTCACCGGTCTGCTCGCGTCCGCGGGTCAGGACGGGACGGTGCGTCTGTGGTCCGCGGCGACCGGCCGGCTCCAGACTGGCATCCGGGTGGACGACGCGCTGTTCGGTCTCACCTGGGCGCAGGACACGCGCCTTGTGGGAGTGGGACGCAAGGGCATGTACGCGTTCAGGCCGGAGAATCTGCCGCCGTCTTCGGCTCGACCGGAACCTGGATCCCGGTGATCCCCTCCGCTTCCGGCGAGGCCAGATACAACACCATGTCGCTGACGTCGTCGGGCTCCACCCAGCCGGGCTCGTCGGACCCGGGCCGCAAGCGCATCAGCGTCTCGATGATCGTGGCGGCGGCGGCGCCGGTGGCCATGGGCGTGTTGACCGCCAGCGGGTTCACGGTGTTCACCCGAATGGAATAGGGCGCCAGCTCGGTGGCAAGCGTCTTCATCAGCCCGACCTGACCCATTTTGGCCGCGGCGTAGTGGCTGATAAGGGGATGACCGCGAATCGCGTTCTCGGCGCTGGTAATGATGATCGCGCCACCGTTGCCCGCCGAGATCATCGCCGGAACGGTGGCCCGGATGGTGTTCCATACGCCCTTGAGATTGGTGTCTATCGTCGCGTTCCATGCGGACTCGGGGATCTCCCATCCCCAGTCGCACGTGTACACGCCCGCGTTCGCGACGACGACGTCAATATGCCCGAACGCGGCGAGCGCCTCATCGACCACGGCCTTGACTTGGTCGAAGGAGCGTACATCCGCTTGCCTGGCCACCGCCCGGCCGCCTTGCTTGGTGACAAGTTCCGTGGTTTCGGCCAGGTCATCGGGGGTGGCCGGTGGGTATGGCACATGTTCGTCGACGGGACCGCAGATGTCGAGCATCGCGACGTCGGCGCCGGCCGCCGCGAAACGCACCGCGTGCGAGCGGCCCTGGCCGCGTGCCGCGCCTGTCACGAGGACCGCCTTGCCCGAAAAATCTCCCATTTACGCGCCAACTCCTCCAGGAAGATCTTCGGACACAGATGCGAACGCATGAGGCGCAACCGGATTCTAGACCCGAGTCAGCACGTTGGCAAAACAAGTGTCGTGTATCCGTTGTGGCGAATTGGTCTGCGTATCGTGCGGCCGGCTGTCCATGGCCACCGAGCGTGACCGCGGCATTAATTGATCATTGTCTGGTGTTGGGCGTTCGCGGCTCTCGTAGATCACGGCTGCCGAGCCGGCCGGCAAAGTCGATCTTCAAAACGTCGCCAGAGGACAGAGGCGTCACGGCTGGTTCACGCACCGATGTGCCGGCTGCTCATATATCCCGTGCGGCTATTTCGCGCAGGCCGGCGCGGGCGCGTCCTGCGAAAGAGGCATCCCGGTCGGGATGAAGTAGGTCACCATCAAGACGACCGGAACGGTCCCGCGATTGGTGCCCATGTGCACCTCCTTGCGTCCGTCCGGCTCCATAAACGAGTGGCCGGCCGTATGGACCGTGGACGTGCAGTTCTTGTTGAAGTGGGTCAATGCCCCCGACATGACGATCCCCATCAACCGCCCATCGTGGTAATGCCAGCCCGTAGTGCCGCCCGGCTCAATGGTTATCTGCCGGACAACGACATCGGTCGCGCCGCGGTTGTGGATGTGAATGGGTTTTGTGGCGGTGCCCTGGGCCAATAGCGTCGCCGAGACCCCTGACCCCGGAGTCGCGTCCGCGCTCACGGCCATCGAGCCGACCGCAGCGGTGATCGTAGCCAGCGTGATGATACGCCCGACCTTGCGCATCCGCCCTCCTTGGGAATCTGAATGACCTCCACCCTCCCATGATTCCGTGGGGGTCTGTCAATTCGCCCGGTGTTCGCCAAAAACTCTGGTCGCGACGTGGTCGGTCGCCATTTCGAGTTCGTCGGAAGCCCATTATGGACTCGACAATATGATCGCCGCCGCGACTCGTTCGACCTCGTGTCGACGCCCGGGCGGGGCCGGTTCTTGTTTGCGGTCCTGCCATAATTGGCCCTACTGACGCCGCGTAGTAAGACAGCGAGCGTGCGCTGACGATTGAGGGGGCGTCCGATGAGCGATCTGTCGAGGTTCCAGCATCCGCGGTTCGCGCGCACGTACGAGCGGTTGAGCGTCGAGTCGGATCGGCGCGGCACCGCCGCACACCGCGCCCGAGCGCTGGCCGGGCTCGAGGGACGGGTGGTCGAGGTGGGCGCGGGGAACGGTCGCAACTTCGCTCACTATCCAGCGACCGTCACCGAGGTCATCGCGGTCGAACCCGAGGACCGGCTGCGCGCCATGGCGGCGCACGCGGCGCGGCACGCCCCCGTCCCGGTGCGGGTCGTCGCCGGTCACGCCGAGGACCTGCCGGTCGACGCCGCGAGCCGCGACGCCGCCGTCGCGTCGCTGGTGCTGTGCTCGGTGCCCGATCTCGGGCGTGCCCTGGCCGAACTGCGGCGGGTGCTGCGCCCGGGCGGCGAACTGCGGTTCTTTGAACACGTCCGGTCCGCCAGCCCGCTCGTCGGCGTCTTCCAGGACCTCATCACGCCGCTGTGGTCGGTGGCCGGCGCCGGCTGCCACCTCAATCGCGACACCGCGGCGGCCATCCGCGGCGCGGGTTTCGAGATCGAGGAGCAGGACAGGTTCGCTTACGCGCCGGTGCCCATGGTCCCCAGACACGCGCATATCCTCGGTCGCGCCCGCTCTCCGAGCTGACGCCGGCGAATCGGGCCGGATGCCGGCCGCTCTCACCCGCGTGCGCATCGTGACCGAAGGGTATGGCGCCGAACCCGGGGATGGGTTTTTACCCCCAGGGGGTATAGTGGGCGGCGATGGGAAGGCCGTTGTGAAGGAGATTCCCCTATGAGTACGGCCGACGTCGTCGTCTTGATCGCCGGTGTGGCGCTGGCGGTCGTGTTGGGTTGGTTCTTCTTTGGGCCGCGCCGGTCCGCCGCGGCCTTGGTCACGGACGGCGTGCAGCGGGTGCGGGTCACGGTGAAGGGCGGGTACGCCCCCGACGTGATCCGGGTCCGCCAGGGCCTGCCGGTCGAGCTGACCTTCGACCGGCAGGAGAGCGGCGAGTGCACCGCCCAGGTGGTGTTCCCCGACATGCGGGTGAGCGCGGCCCTGCCCGCCTACCGGCAGACGATCGTACGACTTGATCCGGCCGAGGCGGGATCATTCGGTTTCGCGTGCGGGATGAACATGATCCACGGGACTTTGATCGTCGAGCCGGCCGAGCCGGCCGAGCACGGCGACCTCGGCGGTGTCACCGGTGCCGCCGGTGCGGAAGTCGCGGACCGCCCCCTCGACACCGCCCCGCACGCCGGCACGCGGGGCGACACGCGGGTCGAGATGCCGGGCGGTGAGCGGGACGGTGAGCGGGCCGACGAGCGCGACGACGCGCCGGGCGAGCCCACGGCGGCCGAGACAGAGGCCGCGCAGGCCGCGGAGCGGCGCGCCGAGATCGCCGACCTGTCCCGGCGGGTCGGCGTCGGTGCGGTGCTGACCCTCCCCGTGTTGCTCGCGGTGATGGCCGACTCGGTCTTCGCCGCCGAGTGGATGCCGTCCTGGCTGGTGAACCATTGGCTGCAACTGGCGTTGATCACGCCGGTGATGCTCTACACCGGCCGGCCGATCCACCGCACCGGCTGGCTGGCGCTGGCGCACCGGTCGGCCGACATGAACAGCCTCATCACGCTGGGCACGACGGCCGCCTACCTCTACAGCCTGCTGGTCACCGTCGCGCCGGGCGCGCTGCCCGCCGACGTACGCGAGGTGTACTTCGAGGCGGTCGGCGTCATCATCACGCTCATCATGCTCGGCCGCCTGTTCGAGGCCCGCGCGAAGGCGGGCACCGGGGAGGCGATCCGCGCGCTGCTCGGGCTGCGGGCCCGTACCGCGCGCGTCATCCGCGAGGGCGTCGAGACCGAGATCCCGATCGATGAGGTCGTGGTCGGCGACGAGGTGGTGATCCGGCCGGGGGAGAAGATCCCAGTCGACTCCGTGGTGCTGTCCGGCACGTCGGCGGTCGACGAGTCGATGGTCACCGGCGAGCCGATGCCGGTCACCAAGCGCGCCGGCGACGAGGTGATCGGCGCCACCATCAACACCACCGGATCGCTCCGGGTGCGGGCCGCCAAGGTCGGCGCCGACACGATGCTCGCCCAAATCATTAGGTTGGTGCGCCAAGCCCAGGCGTCCAAGGCGCCGATCCAGCGGCTCGCCGACGCCATCTCGGCCTACTTCGTGCCGGCCGTCATCGCGATCGCCATCGGCACGTTCGTCACCTGGTTCATCGCCGGTCCCGCCCCGGCGACCACCCTGGCGCTGGTCTCGGCGGTCGCGGTGCTGATCATCGCCTGCCCGTGCGCGCTCGGCCTGGCCACCCCCTTGTCGATCATGGTCGGTACCGGCAAGGGCGCCCAGGCCGGGATCCTCATCCGGTCCGCCGAGGCGCTCGAGACCGCGCATCGGCTCGATACCGTCGTCGTGGACAAGACCGGCACCATCACCGCCGGCCGGCCCGCCCTCACCGACATCCGGGTGGTTGGCGACGATCTGTCCGAGACGGCACTGCTCACGCTGGCCGCCGCCGCCGAGGCCGGCAGCGAGCACCCGCTCGCCACCGCGATCGTGACCGGCGCCCGTGACCGCGGCCTGGCGCCGCCGGCCGCGGCCGACTTCGAGTCCGTCACCGGCAAGGGCGTCCGCGCCACCGTCGAGTTCGACGGCGCCGGGCACACGGTGCTGGTCGGCAGCGCGCGGCTGCTCGCCAACGGCGGCGTTTCCGGCACGGCGCTGGCCGACCTTGAGCCGGTTGTGGCCGCCTTCTCCGCCCAGGGCAAGACGCCGGTGCTGGTCGCGGTCGACGGCCGCGCGGCCGGGGTGTTCGCCGTCGCCGACACCGTCAAGGAAGACTCGGCCCAAGCGGTCGCCGCGCTACGCCGCCTCGGCGTCGACGTCGTGATGCTCACCGGGGACAACGCCCGTACGGCCGCCGCCATCGCCGCACAGGTCGGCATCGGCCGGGTGCTCGCCGAGGTGCTGCCGGAACACAAGGCCGACGAGATCCGCCGACTGCAGGGCGAGGGCCGCACCGTCGGCATGGTCGGCGACGGCATCAACGACGCCCCCGCGCTGGCCGCCGCCGACACCGGATTCGCGATCGGCACCGGCACCGACGTGGCGATCGAGGCCGCCGACGTTACCCTCATCTCCGGCTCGGTGACCGGAGTGGCCACCGCCATCTCGCTGTCGCGGGCCACGATGCGCAATATCCGGCAGAACCTGTTCTTCGCCCTCATCTATAACGCGGTCGGGATCCCGGTCGCCGCCGGGGTCCTCTATCCGTTCCTCGGGCTCATGCTGTCACCGATGCTGGCGGCCGCCGCGATGGCGCTGTCGTCGCTGTCGGTCGTCGGCAACGCCAACCGGCTGCGCCGCTGGCGGCCCGTACCGCCGCCGCCCGGCGTGGAGATCACGGCCTCGCCCCAGGTCGAAACACCCCGCCCGGCCGACGACGGGTCCGGCCGTACCGCCGGCGATCCCGCCCAGACGACCGATCCGGTGTGCGGCATGCACGTCGACCCGGCCACGGCGGCGGCGCACCGGCGCGTCGGGGACACGGACGTGCCGTTCTGCTCGGCCCACTGCGCCGCCGCCTTCGACGCCGACCCCGGCCGCTATGGGGCCGTTCCGGTGGAGAAGTGACCGGCGCTCGGACGGAGGTGCTCGCGCGGAGGCGTTCGGAGGCGGGTCAGGTCGGCGGCGAGCAGGGGTCGGCCAGGTCGAGCCGGTTGCGCTGGTCGTCGTCGAGTCGCAGGTCGAGCGCGTCGAGGCTCTCATCGAGCTGGGCGACGGTGCTCACGCCCACGATGGGAATCAACTGCGGCCGGCCGAGCAGCCAGGCGAGGACCACCTGATTGGGCGACGCCCCGGTTTCGGCCGCGATGTCCGCGAGCACCGCCAGGCGCCGATGCGTGCCTGGATGCTCGTACACCTCCTGCATGGGCTTGTCGCGCCGGGTGTAGGCGCCCGCAAGCAGCGCGTTGTAGGTCCACAGGGTCAGGACGGGTTCGTCGCGCACGTAGTCGAGCGTCTCTTCGGTGACGTGGAGATGACCCGCGCGCGGCAGCGCGGCGTGCAGCCGCGGCTGAAGGTAGGAGTACCGGAGCTGCAGACAGGAGTAACCGGGCCGCCCCAGCGCGTGGGCGATCGCTCTGGCCCGCTCGACCCGCCAGGTGGCGTGGTTGCTCGCCCCGACCACGCCGACCTTCCCCTGGTCGATCAGCATGGCGAAGGCGGCCACCGTCTCCTCAAGCGGCACCGTCCGATCCTCGATGTGCGCCCAGTACACGTCGACGTGGTCGGTGCCCAGCCGCCGCAGGCTCCCGGCGATCGCCGCGTCGATGG
The DNA here is from genome assembly GCA_937891035.1 of uncultured Thermomonosporaceae bacterium. Taxonomy (GTDB): domain Bacteria; phylum Actinomycetota; class Actinomycetes; order Streptosporangiales; family Streptosporangiaceae; genus CALAED01. Next base: position 6,905 of record CALAED010000483.1, read on the forward strand.
CCGCCGCGCCGAGGCCTTCGGGCCGCCGGCCGCCGCCGTTGGGCTGACCGCC
>CALAED010000484.1 GCA_937891035.1 uncultured Thermomonosporaceae bacterium
TCTCGACTCCTCTTCGTACATCGTCTCAGCCTCGGCGAGCCGCGGCGGCATCGCCTTCTATCGGCTGCGGATCGCCGGCGACGGCCGTCCGGGTCGGCTCAGCCCGCTGCCGCGGATCAAGATCCCCGGCACGTCGACGCCGTGGTCCGACATGGCGGTCAACGAACGCGGCGACACGCTGGCGTACGTCTCGTACCGAAGCCGCTCCGGAAGCGACCGCTCCAGACGCGACCGCGGCACGCCCGGGTGGCGGATCGCGATCAACGTCGTGTCGCCGGCCGGCGCGGCGCGGCGCACCTGGACGACCTCGCTCACCGGCCGGATCGGCGGGCTGTCGTGGGCGGGCCGGACGCTCTCGTTCGTCTGGGCGCCGATGCGCGGCACGACCGTCCTGCGCCACCAGGTGCGGACGCTCGACACGGCACTGCCGGCCGGCGACCTGAAAGTCAGCCGGCCGGTGCTCACGCTTCCAGACGGCGCCGAGACCGCGGTCATGAGCCGCGACGGCTCGACGGTCGTCACCGGCGTCGCCGCCCCCTCCGGCCTCGAGCTGGCCGCCTACTCCGCCGCCGACGGGCGCCGTACCGGTGTGCTGTGGCGGCGCCCCGTCGAGTCGCCGCCCAGGGTGGTGCAGCTGGTCGCGGACGTCGTCAGCGGCGATCTGATCGCCGCGGCCGCGGACGGCCGGCTGCTCGTCGCGCCCGCCCACGGCGGGACCGGTTTCGCCGTCGCCGATCTCGCCGATGTGGCGTGGTGAACGTAAGGTGGCGACTATGAGCCGGCGCCTCGGAGGCACGTGAGCGATGAGCATGGTCATGGCGGTGAGTTTCACACGGTACGGCCGGCTCTATTATCTCGACCCCGGGCCCTACAGCCCCAAGGTCGGCGACAAGGTGCTCGTGCCGACCGACTCCGGGCCCGAGGTGGCCGAGTGCGTTTGGGCTCCGCAATACGTCTCGGAGGACATCGGCGGTCTGCCGGCCTGCGCGGGCCCGGCCGATGACGAACACCTCGCCCGAGACGGCGCCAATCGGCGCCGCCGGGCCGAGGGCCGCAGCATCGCCAAGCGACTGATCCGCAAGCACGATCTGCCGATGAAGGTCATCGGGGTCGACTACCTCGACGCCGACAACGTCTTCAAGGTCTACTTCTCCGCGCCGCACCGCGTCGATTTCCGGGCCTTGGTCCGCGACCTCGCCCGCAACATGCGGGCGAGGGTCGAGCTGCGCCAGGTCGGCCCGCGCGACGAGGCCAGGCTGCAGGGCGGCATCGGCCCGTGCGGCCGCGATCTGTGCTGCGCGACGTTCCTCAAGGACTTCGAGCCGGTGTCGGTCCGCATGGCGAAGGACCAGGATCTGCCGGTCAACCCGCTGCGCATCGCTGGCGCCTGCGGCCGACTCATGTGCTGCCTGAAGTACGAGCACCCGCTGTATGTCGAGTCGCACCGGCGCATGCCCAAGCTCGGCGAGCGAGTGGAGACGCCGGAGGGCGAAGGCCAGGTCGTCGGCCGCAACGTCCCGGCCGACACGGTGAGCGTCAAGCTGGACGGTGGTCGCCGCTGCGCTTGCCCGTCCGCCTCCGTCTGCTCGCCGCGCCAGCAGCACGAGGCCCACTACGGCGATGCCGGCGACCTTGGCGGCGACGGGAAGCAGTTGCGCGGCGGCGGCACCGGCCCTGATGTCGGCCGTCCTGACGTCAGCGATTCCATCGGCGACGAGCCGTGATGACTGCGACGCACTTTGGGTCAATCCCGATCGAGCTTCGCCTGATTTGTCAGATTATCGAGCGTCGTGGTCGCCGAAATTCCGTCTCGCCGCCAATCCACCACGCCGGCGACAAAGGTGATCACGGTCTGGGCGAAGAGACTGGCGCCCTCCCATCGGCAATGCTCATAGTCTTCTGACTGGACTCGGTAGCGGTGCAAGAAGCCGTCCAGGATCGCCTGCAAAGCCATGGCAGTCGCCCAGTCGGTCCATCCAGGGCGCAGTGAAACGCCGAGTTCGTTGAGCAACAACGCGTAGTTTTTCGCCCACGCTTCGCCCCTGGAGTGTAGCTCAGGAAGTATGGCTTGGCGTAGCTTCGGATGCGTGGCCATGTAAGGGCCGACGTGAAAGAGTACATAGCTGTGCCGGTCGTTGACCACTCCATTGAACAGCGCATCTGCGATACGGATTATCTCCGCCGACATCGATGCATTCGTGGCAAGTTTAGGTACCTGGTCGACATACTTGCGTGGATCTGTGTCGTACTGGCGAACGACTACATAGACGACCGCGTCCGCCAGGAAGTCGTCGCGAGTTGGCCATCGATTGCTGAAGGCCTTTTTGCTGAGCCCTGCTTTTTGGACGACGTCGTCGACGTGCAGCCAGTCCAGTGCCGCGGGGAAGTCGCGGATCTGCCGGAGCCGTACGGCTTCCTTCGGATCGGCGGACTCGTCTAGTGAGCTCTCGATCAAATTAGCGCCGGCTTCGAGGAACCGGGCGGCGGTGGGGTCCTGACGGGTTGCCCGACGACGAGACATTGTCGGCTCGTTCCTGTGTCAGCGGGAGTCCGGGTGACAGTCATCATGACCGATCATGGGGCAATCGACCACCCCGGTGAGCGAAGGGAGCCACACTTGACTCCCTTAACAAGTTGCCCCGACAACGGATCTTCGGCCACATTGGCGTAGCGATCGCATGTTTCCGAACGTACCGGGACGCGGCTGCTGGGCTATGCATCGAGGGTCGTGATGAAAACCACCTCAGTTTATCGAAGTATTCTCGCTCTCGATATCCAGAGATCAACGGGACCGCTGCGCACCGACCCGATTAGGGCGGAGTTGCGTGCGCTCATTTACCGTTTCCTCGACGAGGCGATGGATGTGGCCGGCATTGACCGGCGGCACTGTGATCCGCTGGAGGACCGTGGCGACGGTCTCCTCGCTCTCATTCATCCGGTAGATAGCATTCCTAAGGTCCTGCTGTTGCAACGTGTTGTCTCGGAGCTCACCCGAAAAGTGAGAGATTATAATGCGAATCTCACGGTAGGCGACCTTATCCGGCGCGAACTAAGACTACGCGTGGTGGTCCATGCCGGTGAGGTCCATTGTGACGGTAAGGGCTACTTTGGCGAAGACCTGGATGTAGCCTTCCGGCTGCTCGATGCGCCGCGGTTTAAAAGAGAATCCGGCAAGACCATAATGCCGCTCGGGCTGATCGTCTCGGAGACCATTTATTGGTCAGTTGTCCAGCATGAGTACGACGGCATCCGTCGGCGCCATTTCCGCCCGGCCGTCCAGGTCCGGGTCGGCGGACGCCGACGTCAGGGCTTCATCTGTGATCTCGGCGGGGAACTGAGGTTAGACCTCAGTCGGATTCGATCTGCAGAGCGCTGGCCCGTGACCTGGCCTCGGCCATCGCCTCGTGGTAGCGCTGCTCCCAGTCCGGGGCCACGTCGGGGATCTCGGCGATGACCTGTCTGGCCAGCTCAAGGGATTCGCCGCGGCCGGCGGCCACCTGCCGGACGAGGACGATCGTGTGACCGTCCTTCATCTCGGTGGCCGTCGTCCACTTGGCCGGCCGGATGGCCTTCGTACGCTCCGCACGGCTCGGTCCCCGCGTCGCGATGATCATCAGGTAGATGACCAGCGCGATGACGAGGATCACGAGCGGCATCGCCAGGATGCGCATGCCTCCAACCTACTTACTCGGTCACGTCGTGGGCAGGGCGCGCCTGAGGGAATTGCCCGGCGCGGGCGGCGGACCGGGTGGATCGACTCGCGCGGCGTCGCTGCCCGGTGAGGTCATGCGGAGCGGGGGACCGCGGCACGCGCGGCGGGCCGGCGGGAGAAGCGCAGGACGCCGTCCTCGATGGGGCCGTGGCGCAACGTACGCAGGTCATGTGGATAGCTCATCTGGACCTGCCACGGGGGTCGCGACCCGGCCCGCGGGAACTCGTCGATCGAACGCAGCACGTACCCGGCCTGGAAGTCCAGGAGCGGGCGCTCGGTGATCGTTGGGTCGTCGTCGCCCACCGGCACGCACTGGTCGTGGCCGTGGGCGTCCATGTGCCGCAGCAATCGGACGACGTACTGGCTGACCAGATCGGCCTTGAGGGTCCAGGACGCGTTCGTGTAGCCGATCGTCAAGGCGAAGTTCGGTACGCCGCTGAGCATCACGCTCTTGTACACCATCGTTTCCGGCAGCTTGACCTCGCGGCCGTCGACGGCGAGCGTGATGCCGCCGAGGGCGAGCAGCCGCAGGCCGGTGGCGGTGACGACGACGTCGGCGGCGAGCTCGGCGCCGGACCGCAGCCGCACCCCGGTCTCAGTGAACTCCTCGATGTGGTCGGTGACCACCGAGGCGCGCCCGGCGCGGATGGCGGCGAACAGATCGCCGTCGGGCACGAGGCACAGCCGCTGATCCCAGGGCTCATAGGCGGGCTTGAAATGGGTGTCGACCTCATAGCCGGGCGGCAGTTGCTTGATCGTCGCCTTGCGGAGCAGTGACCGGACGAGGCCGGGCCGGCGGCGGCTGAGCTTGTAGAGCAGCGTCTGCAGCGCGACGTTCTTCCACCGCGCGATCGGGTACGCGGCGCGGTCGCCGAGCAGCCGCCGCAGACCGTTGGCGATCGGGTCCTCCGCGGGCAACGAGATGATGTACGTCGGCGAGCGTTGCAGCATCGTCACGTGCGCCGCCCGGTCGGCCATGGCCGGGACCAACGTCACGGCCGTCGCGCCGCTGCCGATCACCACGATCCTCTTGCCCGTGTAGTCGAGGTCCTCCGGCCAGTGCTGAGGGTGGGCGACCGTGCCGCGGAACCGCTCGATGCCGGGGAAGTGCGGCGTGTGGCCGCCGTCGTAGGCGTAGTAGCCGCTGCAGGCGTAGAGGAAGTCGGCGGTCAGCCGGACCGTTTCACCGTCGTGGACCGCCTCGACGGTCCAGCGGGCGTCCTCGCCGGACCACTCGGCGCGTACCACCTGGTGCCGGAAGCGGATGTGCCGATCGATGCCGGCCGCGGCGGCGGTCTCGCGGATGTAGTGGAGGATCGATGGCCCGTCCGCGATGGCCTTGGGCTCGGTCCAGGGACGGAACCGGTAGCCCAGGGTGTACATGTCGGAGTCGGACCGGATGCCGGGATACCGGAACAGGTCCCACGTTCCGCCGATCGCATCCCGCGCCTCGAGGATCGTATAGGTCCGGCCGGGAAAGGCCGACTGGATGTGATGTGCCGCGCCGATGCCGGACAGTCCGGCTCCGATGATCAGCACGTCGACATGCCCGGTCGTGGTCGTCACAAATCCTCCTCTGGCCGAGTGCACCCGGCGGCCTGGGTCGGCGGGCGCGACATCACGGGGTCGTCGTCGCCCGGATCGAGTTGGTCGTCCCACCGGTCGCCGTGGTCGCACCGCTGGTGGCGGCGGTGGCGGTGGAGGTGTCTCCCGCGCAAGCCTCAGCGCGCTCTGGCCGCGCGCTTCCCTCGCTCGTTCCTCGCTCAGTCCAGCGCGCGGCGCGCGCCTGCGGCGCGCGCATGTGGGCACCGTCTGCCATGCCCGGGCGAGTCGCGCGGCGGCGTACGACCGCGCGCCCGCCCTTCGCCGGAGCGTAGGCGACGCCGCGAAAATGCCACCGCTCATCGCGCTCTGTCGTCGGAATCAAGGTGAAGTCACGCAGCATCGTGCGCAGGACGACGTTCAGCTCCATGTTCGCGAACGCCGCGCCGAGGCAGCGCCGGGTGCCGCCCCCGAACGGGACCCACTCATGCAGGTCCGGCTGCGTGTCGAGGAACCGGTACGGGTCGAAGGCGCCCGCGTCCGGAAAAACCGCCTCGTCCGCGTGCAGCAGCGAGATGCCCGCCAGCACCGTCGCGCCCTTCGGCAGCGTCCATCGACCGAGCCGATAGCCGTCCACCTTGACGTGCCGCCCGACGAGCCCGATGACGGGGCGGGTGCGCTGCACCTCGACGATCGTGGCCGCGCGCAGCGCACCGCCGCCCGCGTCCATCTCCGCCACCAGGTCGCGCAGCACCCCGGGATGCCGGCGTAGCCGCTCGACCGCCCAGGCCAGCGTCGTCGCCGTGGTCTCGTGCCCGGCCGCCAGCAGCGTGGCCAACTGGTCGGCGATGTCGCTGTGGCGCATGGGCGAGCCGTCGTCGTAGCGGCTTCGCAGCAACAGCGCGAGAACGTCGTCGCGTTCGTCGAGTTTCTCGTCCCGGGCGGCGGCGGCGAGCAGCCGCTCCACGATCGCGTCGTACTCGCGGCGCATCGCCCAGAACCGACCCCATGGGCTCCACCACCCGAGGTCTACCTGGGGGACCGGCAGCATGAGCAGCCGCGAGCCCAAGGTCACGGCCTGCGGCAGCAATTCGCGGAGACGAGCGAGATCCACGCCCAGCGAGCCGGCGGCGACATCACCGTTGGCGCCGCCGCCGGTGAACACCGTGCGCAGGATGGCGTTGATCGTGATCCGCATCATCGACGGCAGCGTGGCGAACGGCCGGTCCTCCGGCCACGACGCGAGCTCCCGTACGGTTTCCTCTTCGATGATCCGCTCGTACGCCGCGAGCCGCCGGCCATGAAACGGCGGGGTGAGCAGCCTGCGCTGCCCGCGATGCTCATCGCCGGTGAGCGCGAACAGCGAGCCGGGGCCGAGGACGCGCCCGAGATTGGGCTGGAGGTTCTCCACGACGTCGGGGCCGGCGGTGAATAGCTGCTTGATCTCGGCGGGATTGCAGATCACCGCGGCTCGGCCGAAGATCGGCACGTTGATCGTGAACGCGTCACCGTAGCGGGCGCGCAGCCTGCGCATCCTGCGCCGCGGCGCGGTGAGCGCGAACACGCCCTGCACGATGCGGGGAGCCGACGGGCCCGGCGGTAGCCGCACGGTCGTCATCCCGGCACCTACTCCCTTCGGTGGTCTGGTACGCGTACGTACCAGACGTACGGTACGTCGACGTACCATTCGATTCAA
>CALAED010000485.1 GCA_937891035.1 uncultured Thermomonosporaceae bacterium
ACGGTCGCCGCGTCGACGACCTCGGCGATGACGCAGGTGACGTTGTCGGGTCCGCCGGCGGCGTTGGCGAGATCGATCAGCCGGCGGACGGCGTCGGCGGGCGCGGCCGCCGAGCCGAGCACGTCGGCGATGGCGGCGTCGGACACGGCGTCGGTGAGCCCGTCGGAGCACAGCAGATAGCGGTCGCCCACCTCCGCCATGCGCATGGTCAGGTCGGGCGTACGGTCCTGGCGACCGTCGAGCACACGAAACAGCACGTGGGACAGCTGGGGCACGCCGGACCCCTCCCCGAGCAGCTGGTCCATCGTGTGGTCGTCGGTGAGCTGGGACAACTCGCCGCCGCGCAGCAGGTAACAGCGCGAGTCGCCGATATGGGCCAGCGCCACCTGCGCGCCCGACCACAGCATCGCGGTCAGGGTCGTGCCCATCCGGCCGAGGTCGGGGTGGTCGTCCACAGTCCGGCACAGCGTGGCGTGCGCTTCGGCAACCGCGTCGCCGAGCGTGCGCGACAGGTCGGCGGCCGGCACCTTGGCGTCGAACGACCGCAGCACACCGATGACGGTCGAGCTGGCGACCTCGCCGCCGGCGTATCCGCCCATGCCGTCAGCCACGGCCAGCAGGTGCGTTCCGGCGTAGGCCGAGTCTTCGTTGTTCTCGCGGTGGCGACCGACGTCGGAGCCAGCGGCGTAGATGAGTGCGGTGTCCATGTGAGGTTCGACGGCGATCGTAGCAAGGCACGCACGACCGTTCGGCCGTGATGAGTCCATGCGCCGGATGTCACTCGGCGAACGGCAGGCCGACATAGTTTTCGGCGAGGCCGGTCGCGGCGGCGCGGGAGGACGCGACGTAGCGGAGCCTGGCCAGGTTGCGCCGGTGGGCGAAGCCGTCGTCGCCGGGCTCGCGGTGCAGCATCGAGGTCATCCAGTATGAGAAGTCCTGTACTCGCCACACGCGGTCCAGGCAGGCCGCGGAGTAGCCGTCGAGCAGATCGCGGCGGCCCGTCCGGTACCACTCGGCGAGCGCGCGCGACAGCACCCGTACGTCGGCGACGGCCAGGTTCATGCCCTTGGCGCCCGTTGGCGGCACGATGTGCGCGGCGTCGCCGGCGAGGAATAGCCGCCCGTACTGCATCGGCTCCACGACGAAGCTGCGCATCGCGGTGATCGCCTTGTCGACTATCGGGCCCTCTTTCAGGCTCCAGCCGTCGTGGATGGCGAACCTGGTGTGCAGCTCCTCCCAGATCCGCTCGTCGGGCCAGTTCGCGATGTCCTCGTCCGGGTCGACCTGAATGTAGAGCCGGCTCAGCTCGGGCGAGCGCAGGCTGTGCAGCGCGAAACCGCGGTCGTGGTAGCAGTAGATCAGCTCGTCGGTCGACGGCGGCACGGTGGCCAAGATGCCCAGCCAGCCGTACGGATAGACATGGTCGTAGACCGACAGCGCCCCGGCCGGGATCGATGGCCGGCACACCCCGTGGAAGCCGTCGCAGCCCGCGATGAAGTCACACGCAAGCTCGCGGGGCTCGCCGCCGACGGTGTAGCGGATCTTCGGTTCCGCCGAGTCGATGTCGTGCACGCTGACGTCGGCGACCTCGAAGTGAATCTGGCCGCCGGCCGCCAGCCGCGCCTCCGTGAGGTCCTCGACGACCTTTTGCTGACCATAGATGACGATGGTGCGCCCGCCCGCAAGATCGCTGAGCGCGATCCGGTGCGCGGCGCCGTCGAACCGCAGCTCAAGGCCGTGATGGACGATTCCATCGCGAGCCAGCCGCCGGCCCACCCCCGTCTCGGCCAGCAGGTCGGCGGTGGCCTGCTCCAGCACACCGGCCCGGACGCGCTGCTGGACGTACTCGCGGCTGCGGTTCTCCAGCACCACCGACTCCACGCCCGCCAGGTGCAGCAGATGCGATAGCAGCAGCCCGGCCGGTCCGGCGCCGACGATGCCCACCTGTGTCCGTGTGACCGCCTGTGAGGCCATCTCTGCCGTCACCGTCCTCCGTTCTACGTGGCCCACCGAGCCACTGGTCCGAGTGATCCGCCAAGTCCGGCCTGGTCCGGGGAACCCTACTGTTCAACCTAGACCTGAGCCGCGCTCCCTGAGTATGTTCGCTAAGAGAACTTACGTGCGGAAGCCGAACATCGTTTCCGAACCGATGCTAGGGGTGGCAAGTGGCCGAAGTCGTCCCGCTGGAGACCGCCGTCGCGACGCTCGTCCACGACGGGGATTCCGTGGCGCTTGAGGGCTTCACGCACCTCATCCCGTTCGCCGCGGGCCACGAGATCATCCGGCAGGGGCGGCGCGATCTCGTACTCGTCAGGATGACCCCCGATCTCATCTACGACCAGCTGATCGGCATGGGGTGCGCGAGCAAGCTCGTCTTCTCCTGGGGCGGCAACCCGGGCGTCGGGTCGCTGCACCGGTTCCGCGACGCCGTGGAGCACGGGTGGCCGGCGCCGCTGGAGCTCGAAGAACACAGCCACGCCGGGATGGCCAACCGGTACGTCGCCGGGGCGTCCGGCCTGCCGTTCGCGGTGCTGCGCGGCTACCGCGGCACCGACCTGCAGGGACAGACGGCGAACATCAAGCCGATCACCTGCCCGTTCACCGGCGAGGAGCTGACCGCCGTGCCGGCCATCAACCCCGACGTCGGGATCGTGCACGCCCAGCGCGCCGACCGAGCCGGGAACGTGCAGCTGTGGGGCATCACCGGGATCCAAAAGGAGGTCGTGCTGGCCGCGCGAAGGTCGCTCGTCACGGTCGAGGAGATCGTCGAGGAGCTGGATCCGCGGCCCGGCGCCATCGTGATCCCATCGTGGGCGGTGACGTACGTCGCCGCGGCGCCCGGCGGGTCACGGCCCTCCTACAGTCTCGGCTACACCATCCGCGACAACGACTTCTACGTGGCTTGGGACGAGATCGCCCGCGACCGCGAGACCTTCCGGGTCTGGATCGACGAGCACGTCCTGCGGGCGGGACGCGGGGAATCGGTGACGGCATGAGCCACACGTCGGACGAGATGATGACGATCGCGGCGGCCCGGCAGCTGCGCGCCGGACAGGTCTGTTTCGTGGGCATCGGCCTGCCGAGCACCGCGGCGAACCTCGCGCGGAACACCCATGCCCCCGGCCTCGTGCTGATCTATGAGTCGGGCACGATCGGCGCCAAGCCGGACCATCTGCCGCTGTCGATCGGCGACGGGATCCTCGCCGAGACCGCCGACGCCGTCGTGAGCGTCCCGGAGATCTTCAACTACTGGCTACAGCCGGGGCGCATCGACGTCGGTTTCCTCGGGGCCGCGCAGCTCGACCGGTTCGGCAACATCAACACCACCGTGATCGGCGGCGACTACGCCAGTCCGAAGGTGCGGCTGCCCGGCGCCGGCGGCGCCCCGGAGATCGCCGCGTCCTGCCGAGAGGTGATCGTCGTCGTCCGGCACAGCCGCCGTACGTTCGTGGACAAGGCCGACTTCATCACTTCGGTCGGATACGGGTCAGGGCCCGGCGACCGCGAGCGGCTCGGCCTCACCGGGGCCGGCCCGGCCACCGTCATCACCGATCTCGGGATCCTCGCGCCGGACCCCGAGAGCAGGGAGCTCAGGCTGACCCACCTGCATCCCGGCGTGACCTTGGACCAGGCCCGCGAAGCCACCGGCTGGGACCTCGCGGCCGCCCCTGGTCTCGCCGAGACGGCACCGCCGTCGGAACACGAGCTGGCCGCACTGCGCGCCCTCACCACGGCGACACCCGCGACCCCGTCTCGAGGAAACCAAGGAGGAGGCTGAGGTGCCCAACTCCGCGCATCCGCCGTTGGACTGGCCCGACTACAAATCGAACCGGCTGCGGCACCCGTCGCGGCCGCTCGTCCCGCTGCCGACGGGGATGGACGACCTGACCGCGCCCGTGCTCGGCGAGGACAGGGTCGGCGCGTTCGACGCCGACCTCACCCGCCAGCACGACGGAGAACCCATCGGCGAGCGGATCATCGTCACCGGGCGAGTCGTGGACGGCGCGGGCCGGCCGATCAGAAACCAGCTGATCGAGATCTGGCAGGCGAACTCGTGTGGTCGCTACATCCAAAAAAACGACCAGCACCCGGCTCCGCTCGACCCGAACTTCACCGGCTTCGGCCGATGCCTGACCGACGACGACGGCGGGTACCGGTTCGTCACGATCAAGCCGGGGGCCTACCCGTGGCGCAACCACCACAACGCCTGGCGGCCCGCGCACATCCACTTCTCGCTGTTCGGCACCGCGTTCACGCACCGGCTGATCACGCAGATGTACTTCCCGGGCGATCCGCTGTTCCCGCTCGACCCGATCTTCAACTCGATCCTCGACCCGAAGGCGCGCGAACGGCTCATCTCCAAGTTCGATCTCGACACGACCGTGCCGGAATGGGCGCTGGGCTACCGGTTCGACATCGTGCTCGGCGGCGCGGACCAGACCCCGCTGGAGGACTGATGGCGACCCTCGGCCAGACCCCGTCCCAGACCATCGGCCCGTTCTTCAACTTCGCGCTGCCCTTCGACAGCGGGCCCTCCGTCGTGCCCGACGGCACGCTCGGCGCGATCCGGCTCGCGGGCCGGGTCACCGACGGCGCGGGCGAACCGGTGCCCGACGCGCTCATCGAGACCTGGCAGGCCGACGCGGCCGGCCGGTTCGGCATATCGGCCGGCTTCGGCGGGTACGGGCGGTGCCCGACCGGCGAGGATGGCGAGTTCCACTTCCTGACCGTCAAGCCGGGCTCGGTGGCCGGCCGCGCGCCGCACATCGACGTGATCGTGTTCGCCCGCGGGCTGCTGCTGAACCTCGTGACCCGGATGTACTTCCCCGACGAGGAGGCCGCCAACGCCGCTGACCCCGTGCTGATGGCGGTCGACCCGGAGCGTCGATCCACGCTGATCGCCCACAAGGACGGCGATACGCTGCGCTTCGATATCAGGTTGCAGGGGGAACATGAGACCGTCTTCTTCGACGCGTAGGGACGCCGATCGACCATGAACGGGCTGTCCGGGGGGTCGTCCGGGGGGCTGTCCGGCGGGTCGTCCGGCGGACTGTTCGGCGGACTGTTCGGCCGTGGCGCGGCGGCCGCCGCCACCGGCGACCGGGCCTGGCTGCGGGCGATGCTCGACGCCGAGGCGGCGCTCGCCCGGGCGCAGGCGCGCGCGGGGCTGATCGCGTCGACGGCGGCGGATGCGATCGCGCGGGCCTGCCGGCCGGAGGACTACGACATCGAGGAGATCGGCCGGGCGGCCGCTACGACGGCCAACCCGGTCGTCCCGCTCGTCCGGGCGCTGCGCGACAAGGTCGGCGTGGACGCCGCCGGGGCCGTGCACCGCGGCGCGACCAGCCAGGACATCCTCGACACCGCGGCGATGCTCGTCGCCGGGCGGGCGCTCGACCCGCTGCTCGCCGATCTAGCCGGCGTCGCCGACGCCTGCGCCCGGCTCGCCCGCGCGCATCGCGACACGCCCATGGCCGGGCGCACCCTCATGCAGCAGGCGGTGCCGACCACCTTCGGCCTGACGGCGGCCGGCTGGCTGACCGCCGTCGACGCGGCCCGGGTACGCCTGGCGTACGTACGGGACAACCGGCTCGCCGCACAGTTGGGCGGGGCCGCCGGGACGATGGCGGCGCTCGGCGCCGGCGGAGTGACCGTGCTCGGCCTGTTCGCCGCGGAGACCGGGCTGGCCGAGCCCGTCCTGCCCTGGCACACCGACCGCACCCGGATCGCCGACCTGGCCGGCGCGCTGGGCGGCGCCGCCGGCCCGCTCGGCAAGATCGCGACGGACCTGATCCTGCTGGCGCAGACCGAGGTCGCCGAGGTGGTGGCGGCGGGCGGGCGGGGCGGTTCGTCGGCCATGCCGCACAAGCGCAACCCGGTCGCCGCGATCTCGGCCGCCGCGTGCGTGCGCCGCGTCCCCGGCCTGGTCGCCACGCTGCTGGCCGCGATGCCCCAAGAGCACGAACGCGCGGCCGGCGGCTGGCAGGCCGAGTGGGAACCGCTGACCGAGCTGCTCCGGCTCACCGGCAGCGCCGCCGCTTGGATCCGCGATGCGCTCGACGGGCTGCGGATCGACGCCGACAGGATGCGACGCAACCTCGAACTGACCGGCGGGCTGCTCATGGCCGAGCGGATCGTGGCCGCCCTGGGCGGCGACCCGATCGTCCGCACTGCCGTCACCAAGGCCTGCGCCCGCGCCGTCGACGAAGGGCGTCCGCTGCGCGACCTGCTGCTCGCCGACGACGCCGTCCCGCTGACCGCGGCACGGCTGGACGACCTGCTCGACCCCGGCGGATACGTCGGGTCCGCGCCGGCGCTCGTCGACCGGGCGCTGGCCGCTCACGACAGAGAGGGACCATGAGCACACTCCTGCACTACGAGACCACCGGCGACGGGCCGCCGCTGGTGCTGATGGGATCGATCGGATCGTCGACCGCCATGTGGGAGCCGCAGCTGCCCGCCCTGGCCGATCGCTTTCGCGTGGTGCGCGTCGACCATCGCGGGCACGGCCGCTCCCCCGTGCCGCCCGGGCCGTACACGATCGCCGACCTGGGCGCCGACGTGCTGGCACTGCTCGACCACCTGGGCGAACGCGAGGTGTCGCTGGGCGGCCTGTCGCTGGGCGGCATGGTCGCCATGTGGGTGGCCGCGCACGCGCCGGAGCGCGTCTCGGCCCTCGCGCTGCTGGCCACCTCCGCCTACCTGGGGCCGGGGCTGTGGGAGCAGCGGATCGCCGCGGTCGAGGCCGGCGGCATGGACGCGATCGCCGACGGCACCATGGCGCGCTGGTTCACGCCCGGCTTCCGGGCGCGGCGCCCAGAGCAGATCGCCCGCTTTTCCGCCATGCTGCGGGCGACGCCCGCGGCCGGCTATGTGGGGTGCTGCGCCGCCATCCGGGACATGGACCAGCGGGCGGACGTGGCGAAGATCTCCGCCCCCACGCTGGTCG
>CALAED010000486.1 GCA_937891035.1 uncultured Thermomonosporaceae bacterium
TCCTAGACCTCAGGGGCAGCGCCCGCGGTGAGGCCCACGGTCAGCACGGCCGGGGTCAGCGTGGGATGGCGTAGAGCACCAGGGGGACGACCGCGATGAGCGCGGCCGCCGACAGCACGACCGGCCGGAACGCGGGATGCGGCCGGACCGGGTCGATGAGGCGGTTCACCCGGGCCAGCACGAACCCGGCGTCGGCGGAGCCGGCCGCCAGCGCGCCGGATGGGGCGTCGGCGGGATGCGCGGCGGCGAACCGCAGCAGCGCCGTGGCCAGCTCACGCGGTGGGCGGTGCCGCCCGGCCCGGTCCTCAAGGGAACGGGCGGCCAGCCCGAGCCGGGGAAAGACCTGCCGCAACGAGGTGAACGGAAGCAGCACCAGATCGTGCCGCTCGCGTACGTGCGCGCGCTCGTGGGCCAGCACGGCCGCCAGCTCGGCCGCGTCCAGCAGCGCCAGCGTGCCGGCGCTCACCACCACCTTGGCCGAGCGCACGCCCGGGACACAGTAGGCCGCCGCCGCCGGATGATCCACCACCAGCGCGCCGGGCACGGACGGCTCGCCGTGCGCCACCAGGTTGAGCAGCGCCCGATGCCGGCGGCGCGCCCGCACGACCTCATAGCCGGCGCAGCCCTGCATGATGAGCAGCACGGCGGCGAAGGCCAGCCCGGCCAGCAGCCCGATCAGATGCGCCGAGTCGAGCCGGCCGCCGAGGCGTCCGGCCGCCAGATCCATGGCCGCGTGCCGCAGCCCGCCCACGATGCCGTTCCCGTACGGCAGGAGGGCGAAGCCCAGCAGCGCGCCGATCGAGGCGACTCCCCAGGCGAGACCCACGGCCTGCCACAACACGATCGCGGTGCGCGGCGTGCGCCATGGCCAGCGGGCCCGCGACAGCGCGTGCGCCCCGGCGATCGTGCCGACCGCGATCACCGCGAGCAGGACCGCCCCGCTCATCCCGGCGGCCGTTTCATGAGGTCGTCGAGCGCTCGGCGCAGCACCTCGGCCTCGTCACCCGACACCGAGCGGGCGAAGTGCGCGAGCGCGGCGTTCCTGTCGCCGGTGAGGTCGAGGGCGCCGAGCATGAGCTCGGCGACGTAGCTCGCGCGGCTCGCCACAGGACGGTAGCGCCAGGCCCGGCCGTCGCGTTCGCGCTGGAGGAACCCCTTCTTGGCCAGCCGGTCGAGCACTGTCATCACGGTGGTATGCGCCAGGTCGCGCTCGTTGGCGAGGGCGCGGCCGACCTCACGAGCCGTGGCCGCACCCTGACCGGCGTCGACCCGGGCCCACAGGACCTCCATGACAGTGCGTTCCAGCTCTCCGAGTCCCTTCACAGGGGGCAGCCTAACGCGGCCGCCGGACTTTGCACCACTACACGTAGTACTACCAAATGTAGTATTACGGACGTCATGGTCGTTACCTCGCTCTACGAAGGGCGCCATCCTCCTGCCTCCCCCGCCGGCGTGGCCGTATCCTCGTCCAGCGGGAGGCGGATAGCCATGAAGATCACGCTCGTGCGAGGTGACATCACCGAACAGCGGGTGGACGCCATCGTCAACGCGGCCAACTCGTCGCTGCTGGGGGGCGGCGGGGTGGACGGGGCGATCCACCGGAAGGGCGGCCCGCGCATCCTCGAGGAATGCCGGCGGCTCCGCGAGACCCGCTACGAAGAGGGCCTGCCGACCGGGCGGGCCGTAGCCACGACCGCCGGCCGGCTCCGGGCCACGTGGGTCATCCACACCGTCGGGCCGGTCTATAAGAAATCAGAGGATCGCTCCGACCTGCTGGCGTCATGCTATCGGGAGTCGCTGCGCGTCGCGGACGAGCTCGGCGCGACGACGGTGGCCTTCCCCGCCGTGTCGGCTGGGGTCTATGGCTGGCCGGTCGGCGACGCGGCGCGGATCGCGGTCGGCACAGTCTGTAACACCCCGGCCAAAGTGAGCGAGGCGCGATTCGTCCTGTTCACCGAGGACGTCTACGCAGCCTTCGCGGACACGCTCAGCGCGAACTCATGACGCCGCCCGTTCATGACGCCGCCCGTTCATGACGACACCTTGATGCGGACGCGGCGAAAGCCGCGGCCCTTGTTCTCCACCTTCGCGACGGCGATGCGGCCGATCTGCCGGGTCGATGCGACATGGGTGCCGCCGTCGGCCTGGGTGTCCAGGCCCACGATGTCGACGATCCGCACGTCCTTGATCTCGGGCGGGACGAGGTTGGTTGCGGTCCGGATGATGTCGGGGATCTCGAACGCCTCCGCGCGCGGCAGCGTCTTGATGTCGACCCGCCGGTCGGCCGCGACCTCGGCGTTGCAGGCCGCCTCGACGGCCTCCTTGAAACCGGGCGGCACCTCGGTGAGGTTGAAGTCCATCCTGGCGGTCAGCGGCTCCATATTTCCGCCCGTGACCAGGCATCCGTAGTCGCGGAAGACCACCCCGCCGAGCAGGTGCAGCGCCGAGTGCGTCCGCATCAGCGCCGTGCGGCGCTCGTCTTCGACCGCGCCGCGCACGGCCGTGCCCACCGGCGGCACCGGGTCGCCCTCCGCGGGGATCAGCGCCAGGTCGTCGGTCTTGCGCACGCCCACGATCCGGGTCTGGACGCCCTGCCAGAGCAACACCCCGTGATCGGGCGGCTGGCCGCCGCCGCCTGGATAGAATGCCGACCGATCGAGGACGATCCCCTCGGGTGCCGCCTCCAGCACGATGGCATCCCACTCGCGCAGCGACTGGTCGACGAGTTCGAGCCGATGCGTCCGCCCGTGGTGATCTGTCTCCATACGCGTCACCCTAGCGGCGCCCGAGGGTGGGCTGAGTACGGAAGGCGAGGGAGCGTGCGTCGGCTCGTCCCGTGTGCCTCAGCGCTCGCGGCGCTGATATGGGCGTTGGTCCTGCTGGTCTGTCTGTCCGGGTGCGGCTCGCCGGGCGAGTCCAAGGCGAACGCGGACGCCCCGGCGGCGGGCGGCGGGCGCGGCACGGGGGCCGGCGGCGGGGGGG
>CALAED010000487.1 GCA_937891035.1 uncultured Thermomonosporaceae bacterium
GCGAGCTGGAGGAGGCGGCGCTCGTCGACGGCTGCGGCACGTTCCAGGCGCTGGTCCGCGTGCTGCTGCACGCCGTGCGCCCCGGGCTCATCACCGTCGGCCTGTTCGCCTTCCTCGCCTCCTGGAACGACTTCTTCGCGCCGCTGATCCTGCTCAACGACGGGGCGAAGTTCACCCTGCCGGTCGCCGTGTTCAGCGTGACGAACCGTACGTTCGGCGCGATCGACTACGGCATGCTCGAGTCCGGGGTCGTGATCATGGCCCTGCCGTGCCTGATCCTTTTCCTTCTCCTGCAGCGCTACTACGTGCGCGGATTCATGTCGGGAGCGCTTCGTGGCTGACACTGTGACGACGATGGGCCCGGTCGACTGGACCGGCGGGCGGCTGCGCCCGCTCGGCATCGACGAGGTACGGCTGACCGGCGGCTTTTGGGGGGACCGGCAGCGGCTGAACGGCGAGGTCATCCTCGACCACTGCCAGTCGTGGATGGAGCGCCTCGGCTGGATCGGCAACTTCCGCGACCCGGCGGCCCCGCACCGCGGCAGGGAGTTCAGCGACTCGGAGATCTACAAGCTGCTCGAGGGACTGTCCTGGGAGGTCGGGCGGACCGGCGACGCCGAGCTCGACGGCCGCGTCACCCGGCTCGCCGAAACGATCGCGGGGGCGCAAGATGCCGACGGCTACCTCAACACGCGCTGGCACGCGAACCGCTACGCCGATCTGGAGTGGGGCCACGAGCTGTATTGCTATGGCCATCTCATCCAGGCCGGCGTCGCGCGGCTGCGCGCGACCGGCGGCGACGCCGGCGACCAGCTCGTACGGGTCGCGCGCCGGGCCGCCGACCACGTCTGCCGGGAGTTCGGCCAGGGGGGCCGCGACGGCGTCTGCGGGCATCCGGAGATCGAGATGGCCCTCGTCGAGCTGTTCCGGGCCACCGGCGAGGAGCGTTACCTGGAGCAGGCCAGGCTGTTCGTGGAACGTCGCGGCCGGCCCGCCCTGGCCGACATCCACCTCGGCCGCGCCTACTTCCAGGACGATCAGCCGGTGCGCGGGGCCCGAGTGTTCCGTGGCCACGCCGTACGGGCCCTCTACCTCGCCGCCGGCGCGGTCGATGTCGCCGTGGAGACCGGCGACGACGAGCTGCTGGGGGCCGTGATCGCCCAGTGGGAGCGTACGGTCGCCGCGCGCACCTATCTGACCGGCGGGATGGGGTCGCGCCACAGCGGCGAGGCCTTCGGCGAAGACTGGGAGCTGCCGCCCGACCGGGCCTACGCCGAGACGTGCGCGGGCATCGCCTCGGTCATGCTCGGCTGGCGGCTGCTGCTGGCCACCGGCGACGCGCGCTACGCCGACCTCGCCGAGCGCACGCTCTACAACGTGGTGGCCGCATCCGCGGCGATCGACGGCCGGGCGTTCTTCTACGCCAACCCGCTCCAGGTGCGGGTGCCCGGCAGGGCGCCGGACCCCGACGCGGAGAACCCCCGGGTCGAATCGCCGCTGCGGGCGCCGTGGTTCAGCGTTTCGTGCTGCCCAAGCAACCTGGTGCGCACGCTGGCCGGCTTCGGCGGGTACGTCGCCACCCGCGACGACGACGGCGTCCAACTGCACCAGATCGTCCCGTGCACCGTCGACACGACGCTGCCGGACGGCCGCCGGGTGGGGCTGCGGGTGGAGACCGGCTATCCCTGGTCGGGCGCGGTGACGGTGCGCGTCGAGCACACCGACGGCGGGCCGTGGCGGCTGGCGGTGCGGGTCCCGCCCTGGGCCCGCGACGGCGAGGCGGGCCGGCCGTACGAGGTCGCGGAACGGGACTGGCGGCCAGGCGAGGAGATCAGGCTCGAGCTGCCGATGCGGCCGCGTTGGACCCGGCCGGACCCGCGCATCGACGCCGTCCGTGGCTGCGTGGCCGTCGAACGCGGCCCACTGGTGTACTGCGCTGAATCGCTCGACGACGATCCGCCGCTCGCCGGCCTCCGGGTCGACACCTCGACGCCGCCCGCCGACGGCGAGGCCGACCAGATCTTGGTCTCGGTCGCCGCGTGGGGCGACGGCGCGCAAACCCGGCCCTGGCCGTACGGCGAACCGCCGCCGGCGCCGCCCGCGGCCGGCGCCGGGCGGCCGGCCACGCTGGTCCCCTACCATCTGTGGGGTAACCGCGGTCCGGCCACCATGCGCGTCTGGCTCCCCGAGGAGACCCGCACGCGGGTGACTTAGGCGAACGTGTGGGTGAGCCAGGCCTGCCAGGCCCGCTCGATCTCCTTTTCGTCGACGGCCGCGGAGAAGTTGTGGTACTCGGCGACCACGACGTCCCGGTAGCCGTGGATGAGCGCGTACAGCCCGTCGGCCGTTCGCGCGCCCAGGTAGACCGGGCGCTCGGCGAACTCCACGATGATCGCCATGGGCTCCAGGCCGGGCACCGCCAGCCGGCCGCGGTCGCCGGCACGTACCGTCTGGGCCACCCCGAAGCCGTTGGTGAACGCCGACCACACGCGCTCGTTGTCGGGCACCTGCGGCCCGGGGAGGAGCATGTTGTAGGTCGAGATCCGGCCGGGGAAGTGCCGGAGATAGGAGGCCAGCTTGCGCAGGTACATGAAGTCGCCGACGCCGAGCGCGTCGTATTGGTCCTCCCAGTCGTCGCCGAGGATGCCGTTGTGCACCAGCCGCAGCACGCTGGTGCCGCCCGCGCGGCCCTCGATGAGGTACTCGAAGGCCATGAACGTGCCGTCGGGGTTCTCCTCGCCCCGGTAGGCCAACCGGCGGCCCGGCTCCCAGGCGGTGACGGTGCCCTCTTCGGTGAAGCCGCCGATGGTCATCCGAGTCCGCCCGCCCTCGTGCGGCTCGATCTCGCTGCGGCCCATGAACCACGAGTCGATGCCCGGGCCGTAGGCGATCGCCTCCCACACCTCGTCGGGCGAGGCGGGCAACTCGATCTGCTTGTCGATCTCGAACTCGTGGCCCATCGCGGGACTCCTCCGACAGTACGTCCTGGCCAAGTTACTCAAGTTACTTGAGTCAAGGGCGCAGGAGTATCTTGCCGGCCGTCGGCGCGCTGCTCAGCTCAAGGCCGCGCTCGTAGTCCTCGAGCGGCAGTTCGGCGGTGATGAACGGCGCCGGGGCGAGGATGCCCGCGTTGAACGCCCGTACCGCGAAGGCCCAGTCGGCAGAGGTTGACCCGAAGACGCTGTGCAGCGACAGGTTGCGGGTGACGATCAGTGTCGTGGGGACCGCGTCGGCCGCGTCGCCGGGGATGCCGGTGATCGTCACCCGGCCGCCCCGCCGGACCAGCGCGACCGCCGCGTACGCCGTGCCGGGCGCGCCGGCCGACTCCAGGACCGCGTCGAACCGCCCGTACAGGGGGCCGATCCGGTCCGGGCCGTGGAACGCCGTCGCACCGGCGCGCAACGCGGGCTCGGCGCGGGCCGGACGCGGATCGATCACGACCAGGCGGGCCGGGGAGCAGGCGGCGAGCAGCTGCACGGTGAGGACGCCCAACGTGCCCGCCCCGATCACGGCCACCGACTCACCGGGCCGGGGCCGCAGCTTCCGTACGCCGGCGGCGGCGATGGCGGCCGGTTCGAGCAGCGCGGCGGCGCGCAGGTCGGCGTCGGGGGCGAGGACGTGCAGCAGCC
This sequence comes from uncultured Thermomonosporaceae bacterium, assembly GCA_937891035.1. Classification (GTDB taxonomy): domain Bacteria; phylum Actinomycetota; class Actinomycetes; order Streptosporangiales; family Streptosporangiaceae; genus CALAED01. Next base: position 3,630 of record CALAED010000487.1, read on the forward strand.
TGGCGGGCAGCAGCAGGTGGTCGGCGAACGCACCCGGGCTGGTGAAGCCGGTCTCGTCGTAGCCGGCCGCGCACAGGTTCGTCTCGCCGTTACGGCAGTTGTCGCAGGTCAGACAGGACCGATAGCCCTCACCCACGACCCGCGACGCAAGTAGGCCCGCGTCGGCGCCCGGGCCCACCGCCACCACCGTGCCCGACCACTCGTGCCCCGGGGTCACCGGGTAGGCGGCGAACCCTTCGGGCCGGGTGTCGGCGAACAGCTCACGGTCGCTCCCGCAGATCCCGGCGGCGGCGATCTCGACGAGCGCCTCGCCCGGGCCCGGCTCGGGCGGCTCGGCCGCCGCGACGCGCCACGTGCCGGGCTTGTCCAGCACGACCGCCCGGGTCATGAGGTGGGAGCGAGGAGCGGAGCGCGGGAGGTCACCGGGCAAACGGGTCACACCGGCTCCCGGGGTCCGCCCGGCCCGCCATGCCCGGCGCGCAGGTGCCAGTTCTCGGCGAACAGGTCGAACTTCGCGCGGTGGCTGGGAAACTCGGCGAGGGCGTCGAGATCGAGTTCGACGCCGAGGCCGGGCGCCGTCGGCAGCGGGAAGTATCCGTCGACCACCTCGGGCAGCCCGGGAGCCACCTTCTTGATCGCCGAGTCGGCGAAGTCGTTGAAGTGCTCCTGGATCTTGAAGTTGGGCGTGCAGGCGGCGACGTGGAGGTTGGCCGCGGTCAGCACGGGACCGCCGACGTTGTGCATGGCGACAAGCACGTAATGGGTCTCGGCCGTGGCCGCGAGCTTGCGCGCCTCGCCGATGCCGCCGATGTTGCCGGTGTCCGGCTGGATGACGTCGGCCGCCTGCAGCTCGAACAGCTCCCTGAACTCGATGCGGTCGTGGATGCGCTCGCCGGTCGCGATCGGAAGGGAGGTGTGCGCGGCGACCTTGGCCAGCGCCTTGTGGTTCTCCGGCGGGCAGGGCTCCTCGATCCAGCCGGGGGCGTACGGTTCGAGCAGCTTGGCCAGCTTGATCGCGGTGGCGGGGGAGAAGCGGCCGTGCATCTCCACCAGCAGCTCCCGCTCCGGGCCGATGGCGTCGCGCACCGCCTCGATGAGGGCGATCGAGCGGATCGTCTCGCCGTGGTCGAGCTCGTACTGCCCGGCCCCGAACGGGTCGACCTTGAGCGCCTGGTAGCCGCGGTCGACGACCACGCGGGCCGCCTTGTGGAAGGCGTCCGGGGTGCGTTCGACGGTGTACCAGCCGTTGGCGTAGGCCTTGATCCGATCCCGGACCTTGCCCCCGAGCAGCCGCCACACCGGCTGCCCCAGTGCCTTGCCGACGATGTCCCGGCAGGCCATCTCGACGCAGGCGATGCCCGACATCACGACCTCGCCGGCCCGTCCATAGTCGCGGTACTTCATGCGCCGGACGAGGTCTTCGACGTCGAACGGATCGGAGCCGGCGACGTGGTTTGCCTCGGCTTCGGCCAGATAGCCGAGCAGGGCGTCGGTGTGGTTGATCATGCGTGCCTCGCCGACGCCGGTCAGGCCCTCGTCCGTATGCACTTGAACGTAGGTGAGGTTGCGCCACGGCGTGCCGGCGACGTGAGTGGTCAGCTTCGTGATTCGCACGCGGTCTCCATCGGAGGCGGGGGATGGGTGCCCGCGTAAAGCGTGCATGACCGTCGGGACGGGATCAATAGCTCATCTGATGAGTTCTCGCCCAAATGGACGTCACTTATCGCGGCCACAACCGGCCGTACGCGACGTTCTGAAAGCGCATCGCCCCTAACCCAGCAAGTAACCCATCAGATAGGTGGCCCACACGCCGCGCCGCCGGCGCCCGCCTTAGAATCCGACTCTGAGAGGACGTGGTGGCCGGCGGCACGGCCGAAAGGGGCGGGTGCTTCGTGGAGGAGGCAGCGGACCGGCGGCCGTTTTTCACCGTCGCGGGGGACGAGCTGATCCCGGGTCCGCACGCCCGCGGACCCTGGGCGGCCGACATGATGCACGGCCGGCTGCTTGGCGGCCTCATGGCGCGGGCCATCGAGCGCGAGCACGCCGATGAGGGCCTCCACGTCGCCAGGCTCACCGTCGACCTGTTCCGCCGCGCCGGCGTCGTGCCGCTGCGGGTCGCCACCCGGCGAGTACGCGACGGCGCCCGCGTCCGCGTCGTGGACGCCGCCGTGACCACCGGCGACGGCGAGGTGGCGCGGGCGTCGGCGGTGCTGCTGCGCCGCGGTGCGCGGCCGCCCGGCGAGGGCTACGTCACACCCGGCTGGGACGCCCCACCGCCCGAGCGGCTCGGGCCGCCGCTCACCAGCGTGCCGTTCCACCTGTGGCTGCTGTCGGCCGAAGACGGCGGCGTGGTGGGCGCGTGGGAGTCGGCGAAGCGGCGCCGCGCCTGGGTGCGCGAGGCGCACGAGCTGGTCGAAGGCGAGCCGGTCTCGCCCTTCGTGCGGGTCGCGCTCGCCGCCGACCTCACCAGCCCGGTCGCCCTCTTCAGCACCGCCGGGTTGCACTACATCAACGCCGACTACACCCTCATGCTCGGCCGGCTGCCGATGAGCGAGGCCATCGGCTTTGAGTCCGACGGGCACCTGTCCGACGAGGGCGTCGCTGTCGGCAACTGCACCTTGTACGACTCCGCCGGGCCCATCGGGACCTGCGCCGTCACCGCCCTCGCGATGAGCAAGCTCGGGTGACATGGCAGAACTTTTGATCCCCTACGTGGCGGAGCGCCCAGATGACGCCGCGCTCACCGACGAGCGGGGCATGACCAGCTGGCGGGAGCTCAACACGCGGGTCAACCGACTGATCGGGGCGCTGCGCGGCCTGGGGCTCGACGTCGGGGACACCATCGCGATCCTGTCCGGCAACCGCAGGGAGTACTTCGAGCTGATGGCGGCGGCCGGGCACGCCGGGATCAGGTACGTCCTGGTGAACTGGCACTGGACCGCCGACGAGCTGCGCTACGTGCTCACGGACTCGGGGGCTCGCGCGTTGTTCGCCGAGGACGCGTTCGCGGGCCCGGCGACGGCCGCGGCCACCGCCGTCACGCGCGTCTCCATCGGCGGGCCGATTCCGGGGTGCACGCCGTATGAGGAGTTCCTCGCCGGCGCCCCGGCGGCCGCGGGCGCCGACGAGCCAGCGGGCCAGGTCATGGGCGCGCCAATGATCTACACCTCCGGGACCACGGGCCGGCCCAAGGGGGTCAAGCGCAAAATCGTGGCGCCCGGCGCGCCGCTCACCACGATGAAGGCGATCAGCCAGGCGCTCGGCGAGACCCTGCTCATCCCCGAGGGCGGCCGCTCGTTGCTCGTCGGGCCGGTGTACCACTCGGCCCAATACGCCTGGTCGTACGTCCTGCTGTGCGCCGGCCGCTCGGTTCTGATGCGGCGGCGGTTCGACCCGGCCGAGACACTGCGGCTCATCGACGACCATGCCATCACCAACGTCCATCTGGTGCCGACCCAGTTCGTCCGGTTGCTCCGGCTGCCGGCGGAGACCAAGGCGGCCTTCGACGGCTCCAGCCTGCGTGCCGTGTGGCACGGCGCGGCGCCGTGCTCGCCCGAGATCAAACGCCGGATGATCGAGTGGTGGGGGCCGGTCATCCACGAGTACTACGGCTCCACCGAGTCGGCGATCAACACGATCGTCACCGCCGGCGAATGGCTGCGGCGCCCGGGCACGGTGGGCCGCCCGCTGCCCGTCTGCGAGGTGCACGTGCTGCGCGAGGACGGCACCGCGGCGGCGCCCGGCGAGCCAGGCCGGCTGTGGTTCCGGTACACGACGGGCGACGCCGTCGAATACCACGGCGATCCGGACAAAACCGCTTCCATCCACCGCCCGGACGGACTCTTCACCACCGGCGATATCGGCTACTTCGACGACGACGGATATCTGTTTCTCGCCGACCGAGCCATCGACATGATCATCTCGGGTGGCGTGAACATCTACCCGGCCGAGATCGAAGGCGTGCTGATCACCCACCCGGCGGTACAGGACGTCGCCGTCTTCGGCGTCCCAGATGAGGAGTACGGCGAGCAGGTCAAGGCCGCCGTACAACTCGTGGACGGCCGGACCCCGTCGGCCGGGCTGACCGCCGAGCTGATCGCGTACTGCCGCGTCGCCCTCGCCGGGTACAAGGCGCCCAAGACCATCGATTACGTCGCCGATCTGCCGCGCAGCCCCACCGGCAAGCTCTACAAGCGACTGCTCCGCGAGCCATACTGGAGCGGCGGCGGCGATACGGTCTGACCTGACGCGGTGCTCGACGTCGCGGCCGGCCTGGCCGTACTCGTCGCCGGAGCGGTATGCGCTCAGGTCTTCTTGGCCACGCCGCCGAGAACGGTGTAGTGGGTGAGGTACTTGATCTGGTCGTCGCCCGGATCGGGACGCCACTCCGTCGTCGGCACAAGGCCCGGCGGGATCAGGTCCCAGTCGCCGAAGAAGGAGACGATCTCATCGACGTCGCGCCAGCGGCCGACGCCGTAGGACCTCTGGAAGATCTCTTCGCCGATCCGGGCCAGCTCGGCGTCCTCCGGCCGCCGGCTGCCCGGGTTGTGCAGATGGGAGATCGCGAGGTGGCTGCCCGCCGGCACCGCCGCGCGCAGCGTGGCCACGATGCCCGGCGGATCGTCGTCGTCGTTGATGTGATGCAGGAGCAGCAACAGCAACAGCGCGACGGGTTGATCGAAGTCGATCATGCCGCGCACCGTGGGATCGTCCAGGATCGACTCGGGCGCGCGGAGGTCCCCCAGGATGACGCTGGTGAAGTCGTCATCCGGCAGCAGCGCGCGGGTGTGCGCCACGACGACCGGATCGTAGTCGACGTAGACCACCCGAGCCTTCGGGTCGATCGCTTGGGCGATCTCGTGCACGTTTCCTCGGGTGGGCAGGCCGGAGCCGATGTCGATGAACTGGCGAATGCCCGCCTCCCCGGCCAGATGGCGCACCGCCCGGCGCAGGAACCCGCGGTTGGACCGGGGCGCCTGCCTGGCGTCCGGCATGACCCGCAGGATCAGCTCGGCCACCTCCCGGTCGACGGCGAAGTTGTCCCTGCCGCCGAGGAGATAGTCATAGACCCGGGCGATGTTGGGTTTCGTGATGTCCATGCCCGGGGCCGGTACGTCGATGTCTCCCACCGCGGGCCTCCCTGTCCTGACTCCTCCCCGCGTACGGGCTATCTGGGCGATCCTAGTCAGCACATAGCCCGATAGCCTGCGAAAAGGCAGGTTATGGGAGGCAGTGGGGGAGGGCTTTGCCCGATCGGGACCCGAGCCAGACCGAGGGCGGACACCACCGGCCCCCTGCCGGTGGACAGGGGGCCGACGGGGCGGGGTCTAGGAAAGGTTGTTGTACGGGTGGCCGATCAAAGAACGCTCACTCCGTACGCGCTGAGCGCCTCGGTGATCGGCTGGTAGAACGTGACGCCGCCGATGGTGCAGTTGCCGCTGCCGCCGGAGGTGATGCCGAGCGCGGTGCCGCCGTCGTACAGGGGGCCGCCGCTGTCGCCAGGCTCGGCGCAGACGTCCGTTTGGATCATGCCGGTGACGGTGCCCTCGGGGAAGTTCACCGTCTGGTTCGTCGCGGTCACGGTCCCACCGTGGGTCCCGGTGGTGCTGCCGGTGCGCTGGACCGGCTCGCCGACGACGGCGTCGGCGGCCGTCGTGATGTCCTGCCCGCCGGCCGTGCCATCGGCGGGGACGCCGCCGGTGTACCGCACGAGGGCGAAGTCGTCGCCGGGGAACCGGCTGTCGACGGTGTCGCCGATGACCTCGCCGCCCGACGTGGACCAGGTCGGCTCGACATTGCCGCAGTGTCCGGCGGTGATGAAGAAGGTGCCATCGCCGCCTTGCACATTGAAGCCGAGCGAGCAGCGGACCTGCGAGCCGAGTATCGCGTCGCCGCCGCCGATCCGCATGCTGAACGTGCCGGCGACGCGCTGGATCCGGACGGCGTCGCCGAGTTCGGCCGCCGCGGCCCGTACCTTGGCGAGCTTCGCGCCCGTCACGGACGCGTCCACGGAGACGACGACGGTGTTGGTGACCGGGTCCACGGCCCATGCGGTGCCGGGCACCTTGGCGGTGCGGTCCAAGGTGGCGGTGACCTGGCTCAGGTCGGCGCCGCTGCGCGAGACCGACTTGGGCACGGCCCCGGCCGCCCGGACGGCGTCGGCGTCGGCGGCGTCGGTGACGGTGACCACCAGGCGGCCGGTGGCGCGGTCGAGGTAGGACCCGGCGCTGCGCGCGCCGAGTTTGTCGGCCATGGTGGTGGCGATGGTGTCGGGGGCTGGGGTGGGCGTGGGGGTTACCGCCTGCGCCGGCGCCGCGGCGACGGCGAGCATCGTGCCGCCGAGCAGTGCGGTGGCCGCGCCGACGAGCGCGACGCGTCGAGCGGGGTGGGTCGTCACATGAGCCTCCGCGAGGTTCGGGACTTGACGGGACGGATTCGTCAACGACCGGTGAACCTGCTTACCCAGGGATCATGAGAAATACTCAAAGAAACCCGTTTAGTGGGGGATCTTGACTAAAGGGGTCAATGTTGGTTGGCAGATCTCCGCAACGAATCGGCTCCATGCTGTCGCGGTCCACCCAAAGGCGAGGTCCCGGGCGCGGGGGCCGCCCGGGACCTCTTGTGCTACTTGTACTGCGGGTCTCGTACTTCTCGAATTTCTAGAAGACGCTCACGCCGAATACGCTGAGCGGCTCGGTGACCGGCTGGTAGAAGGTCGTGCCGCCGGTGGTGCAGTTGCCGCTGCCGCCGGAGGTGATGCCGAGCGCGGCGGTGCCGGCGAACAGGGGGCCGCCGCTGTCGCCGGGCTCGGCGCAGACGGTCGTACGGATCATGCCGGTGACGGTGCCCTGGGGGAAGTTCACCGTCTGGTTGGTGCCAGTGACACTCCCGCTGCGCACCCGCGTGGTGCTGCCGCTGCGCCGTACGGACTCCCCGACGACGGCGTTGCGCGCGGAGGTGATGTCCTGGGAGGTGCCGTTGTACAGGTTGACCGTGCCGGGGTGGGCGATGCCTGCGGCGTAGGTCATGATGGCGTAGTCGTTGCCCGGGAAGCTGCTCGAGCGCCGGGTGCCGATCAACGTGGTGCGGGCGGAGTTGGAGAACCACTGCGAGGCGATGTTGCCGCAGTGTCCGGCGGTCAGGAAGAAGAACTGCCCGGCGCTGTTGCGCACGTTGAAGCCCAGCGAGCAGCGGGAGCCGCCGCCGAAGATGGCGTCGCCGCCGGCGATCGTGGCGCTGAACGTGCCGGCCACGTGCTCGACGCGGACCGCGTCGCCGAGGCGCGTGGCGGCCGCCCGCACCTTGGTGAGCTTCGCGCCCGTTACGGTTTCGTCCACGGACACGACGACCTGGTTCGTCACCGGGTCGACGCCCCACGCCGTGCCGGGGACCTTCGCCGTCCGGCCTAGCTCGGCGGTCGCCTGCTGCAGCGTGGCGGCGCTGCGGGCGACGATGCGGGGGGTGGCGCCGGCCGCGCGCACGCTTTGCGCCGCGGCGGCGTCGGTCACGGTGACGACGAGCTTGCCGGTTTGGTCCAGGTAGGTTCCGGCCGTCTTCGTGCCCAACTGCTGCGTCAGGGTGGTCGCAAGCGTCGAGGGGCTGGGTGCCGGTGCTGCGGCATGTGCCGCTGAAGTGGCGACGAGGGTACCCGTCACCAGCCCGGCGGCGGCGACGACGGCCGCTGCTCGTCGAACGGATCGCGTTCTCACGGAGCCTCCTGCGGGGGGTCGGACGTCCCAATGACGTCCCGAGGTACGCAAATCGTGGAGAAATCTTTCAGTGCCAACAAGGGCGAATATGTGCCAAATTAGCCGGAAAAGTATGGCAACTCGCTCAATGGGAGATCATGGAGTGACTCAGCCCTGTTCAGCCGCCGTATGAGTCGTCTGTCAACTTCGGGCGAACACAGAGTTGCCGCATTTTCCATGGCTATCCGCTGCCGTTATCGGCCAACTCGGCGGCGACCTGACTGGCGGATTTCGGAAACCGGCCCCCGCCGACCCGAATGCCGGAGGTTTCGCCGTACTCCCGCGCCGCCCGGCGGCGGATACGAGGCGAGGGCCGCGTCGCCGCTGGCAGGTACGAGCGTTCTCGGGTTTTGAGGTCGCGTGTGCGCCACGTAGGGTGCGCCTATGGCGATGTTCCGGATCAGCGAGGTCGCCGGATTGCTGGGGGTGAGCGCCGACACGGTCCGCCGCTGGGTGGATCAGGGGAGGCTCCAGGCGCGGCGAGACGGGCAGGGGCACCGCATGGTGGCCGGCGCCGATCTCGCCGCCTTCGCCCGAGCCCAGGCCGAGTCAAGCGGGTCCGGGTCGTCGGCGCGCAACCGGTTTCGCGGCATCGTCACCGACGTGGTCCGCGATGCCGTGATGGCGCAGGTCGAGATCGCCGCCGGGCCCTTTCGCGTCGTGTCGCTGATGAGCCGGGAGGCCGCGGACGAGCTCGGGCTGGAGCCAGGCGTCGTCGCGGACGCGGTGATCAAGTCCACGAACGTCGTCGTCGAGGTCCCCGACGTGCTGCGGAGTCCGCGCTGAGCCGGCGCGCCGGGCCGGTGTCGGGGCGGGTTCCCTGGATGCTCATGCTGCCCGCCCTGGTCGGGCTGGGCTTTCTTGTGCTGCCCGTCGTCGGCCTGGTGATGCGCACGCCGTGGTCCACGCTGGGCACCAGGCTGGGCGAACCCCAGGTCCGCGACGCGCTGCGGCTGTCGCTGGTGACCGCGACGACGGCCACCGCGATCTGCCTGCTCCTCGGCGTGCCGCTGGCCTGGCTGCTGGCCAGGGTCGACTTCCGCGGGCGGCGTGTCGTGCGGGCCCTGGTGACCGTGCCCCTGGTGCTCCCTCCGGTGGTGGGCGGCGTCGCGCTCTTGCTCGTGCTCGGCCGCAGGGGCATCGTCGGCCAGTGGCTGGACCGCGCGTTCGGCCTCACGCTGCCGTTCACCACAGCCGGCGTGGTGGTCGCCGAGACGTTCGTGGCGATGCCGTTCTTGGTGATCAGCGTCGAGGGCGCGCTGCGGGCCGCGGACCAGCGCTTCGAGGAGGCCGCCGCCACCCTCGGCGCCACCCGCTGGACCTCCTTCCGGCGGGTCACGCTGCCGCTGGTGGCCCCGGGCGTCGCCGCCGGGGCGATCTTGAGCTGGGCTCGGGCGCTGGGGGAGTTCGGCGCGACGATCACGTTCGCCGGCAACTTCCCCGGCCGCACCCAGACCATGCCGCTCGGCGTGTATCTGGCGCTGGAGACCGACCCGCAGGCGGCGATCGTGCTCAGCCTCGTGCTGCTCGCCGTCTCCATCCTCGTCCTGGTGGGCCTGCGCGACCGATGGGTCAGCACGCCATGAGCGCGGGCGAGCGCGGGCGCGCGCGCGGGCCGTCCCCCGAACTGCTCGCGCACCTGGTCGTCCGGCGCGGCGGGTTCACCCTCGACCTCGAGATCACCGGTGGCCGGGGAGAGGTGGTGGCGCTGCTCGGACCGAACGGCGCCGGCAAGACCACGGCGCTGCGCGCGCTGGCCGGCCTCGTCGCGCTCACCGGCGGCGGCATCGACCTTGGCGGCGAGCCGCTGCACGCGGTGCCGGCCGAACGCCGGCCCGTCGGCATGGTCTTCCAGGACTACCTGCTCTTCCCGCACCTGTCCGCCCTGGACAACGTCGCGTTCGGGCCGCGCTGCCGGGGCGCGGGCAAGAGCGAGGCGCGCCGGCTGGCCGGCGAGTGGCTGGCGCGGGTCGGCCTCGCCGAGCACGCCGCCAAGAAGCCGCGCGCGCTGTCCGGCGGGCAGGCGCAGCGCGTCGCCCTCGCCCGGGCGCTGGCCATCCGGCCGCGGCTGCTGCTGCTTGACGAGCCGCTGGCCGCGCTCGACGCGCACACGCGGCTGGACATCAGGGCGGGGCTGCGCCGCCACCTCGCCGACTTCGCCGGCGTCACCGTGCTCGTCACGCACGACCCGCTGGACGCCATGGTGCTCGCCGACCGGCTGATCGTGGTCGAAGGCGGCCGCGTCGTCCAGCAAGGCGGCCCGGCCGAGGTGGCCCGCCACCCCCGTACCGACTATGTGGCCAGGCTCGTGGGCCTCAACCTCTACCGAGGCGTCGCCGCCGGGCACGTGGTGACCCTCGAATCGGGGCTGCGGGTCGAGACCGCCGAACAGGGCGGCGGCGAGGTGTTCATCGCGTTCCCGCCGCGGGCCGTCGCGCTGTTTCGCGCCCGCCCCGACGGCAGCCCGCGCAACCTGTGGGAGGCCAGGGTCGACGGGGTCGAACGGCACGGCGATCAGGTGCGGGTACACCTGGACGGCCCGATCGCCGTGGCCGCCGACGTCACCCCGGCCGCCGTGGCCGAACTCGCGCTCACCGAGGGTCAGACTGTCTGGGCGGCCGTCAAGGCGTCGGAGACCCATTGCTACCCCGCCTAAAGTGAAATCGCCCGGCGCGGATCATCATGGATCTAGGGAGGGGACGATGACCGTACGGCCGCAGGTGCTGTTCGCCGCCGATGGCGTGCGCATCGACGCGGGCCACTTCGCGGGCGACCGCGAATGGTGCGTGGTGCTCGCGCATGGGTTCACGGGCGCGTGGCGGCGGCCGGTGATGCGGCGGATCGCCGGGGTGCTGAACCGAAGCGGCGGCGTGCTGGCCATCGATTTTCGCGGGCACGGGCGCTCGCGTGGCCGGTCCACCGTCGGCGACCTGGAGGTGCTCGACCTCGAGGCGGCGGTCGTGCACGCGCGCGACCTCGGCTACCGGCGGGTCGCCCTCGTGGGTTTTTCCATGGGAGGCTCCATCGCCATCCGGCACGCCGGGCTGCTCGGCGGGGTCGACGCGGTCGTGGCGGTCAGCGCGCCGGCCCGGTGGTACTACCGCGGCACGACGCCGATGCGCCAGGTGCACTGGGCGATCGAGCAGCGCTCCGGGCGGCTGGCGGCCCGGCTGGTCAAGCGCACGCGGATCGCGGGCGGCGGCTGGGACCCGGTGCCCGCCGCGCCGCACGAGGTGATCGGGGCGATCGCGCCGACTCCGGTGCTGATCGTGCACGGCGACGCCGATCATTTCTTCCCGCTCGAACACGCCGAGCAGTTGTACGCGGCGGCGGGCGAGCCACGCGAACTGTGGGTCGAGCGGGGCTTCGGGCACGCCGAGGCGGCGGCCACCCCCGATCTGATCAGGCGGATCGGTGACTGGCTCATGCGACACCCGCCCTCCGATCGGCGCGGCTCCGGCTCTGCACGATACGGTGCGATGTCCGATGAATACGGCTCAGTAGGTGCGATGACCGAAGAGATCGGCAAGCGCACGCAGTGCAGTCAGGAGACGTGAATGCGGATTCTTGTCCTGGGCGGTGACGGGTACCTCGGCTGGCCGACGGCTCTGCACCTGTCACAGTGCGGCCACGACGTGGCGGTGGTGGACAACTTCGCCCGCCGCCAGTACGACTTCGAACTTGGAGTGGAGAGCCTGGTCCCGATCGAGCCATTGCAGACCCGGGTGGCGGCGTGGCAGAGCCTGACCGGCAGATCGCTGGGGACGTACGTGGGCGATCTGACCGAAGCGGACTTCACCCACCACATCATCGCGGACTTCCGCCCGGACGCCGTGGTGCACTTCGCCGAGCAGCGCGCCGCGCCCTACTCGATGATCGACCGAAAGCATGCCGTCTACACGCAGGTCAACAACGTGGTCGGCACGTTGAATCTGCTGTATGCGATCGCCGATCTTGGGCGTGACATCCACCTGGTCAAGCTCGGCACGATGGGCGAGTACGGCACCCCGAACATCGACATCGAAGAGGGCTGGCTCGACATCGAGTACAAGGGCCGTCGCGACCGGGTGCTCTACCCGAAGCGGCCCGGGTCCTTCTACCACCTGTCCAAGGTGCACGACAGCCACAACATCGAGTTCGCCTGCCGGATCTGGGGGCTGCGCGCCACCGACCTCAACCAGGGGGTCGTCTACGGGCAGCAGACCCCAGAGACGACGCTGGACGACCGGCTCGCGACGCGGTTCGACTATGACGCGGTCTTCGGCACCGTGCTCAACCGGTTCGTGATCCAGGCGGTGCTCGGCCACCCGCTCACGGTCTACGGCGACGGCGGCCAGACCCGCGGCATCATCGACATCCGTGACACGGTCCGCTGTATCCAGCTGGCGTGCGAGAACCCGGCCGACCGCGGCGAGTTCCGGGTGTTCAACCAGATGACCGAGTCGATGTCGGTCAAGCAGATCGCCGAGACGGTGGCCGAGTGCTTCCCCGGCGACGTGCGGATCGATCACCTCGCCAACCCGCGCGTCGAGCGCGAGGAGCACTACTACAACGTGACGCACACCCGGCTGCTGGATCTGGGCCTGACGCCGCACCTTTTGTCGGACACGCTGATCACCTCCCTGTTCGAGGTGGCCAAGCGTTACGCGCACCGGGTCAGGGCCGAGTCCATGCGGCCGACCGTCAACTGGCGCGCCGCCGCCAGCCCCACCAACGAGGCCGCGCCCGGTACCGAGGGCGGGGCGTGAGCCCGCGGTGACCGGCGCGCATGGCGTGCACGGCGAGCACGGCGAAAAGGGCGAGCACGGTGAGCACGGCGAAAAGGGTGAGCACGGTGAGCACGGTGAGCACGGTGAGCAGGGCGCGTTCGCGCGCGCCACGGGGCGGATCGCGGAGGGCGGCGCGGACAAGCCCCGCTACCGGCGTTATCAGTTCGACCTGATCGCGCCGCACTGCGGCCGCAGCATGCTTGAGGTCGGCGCGGGGCTCGGCGAGTTCGCCGCCCAGTTCACCGGCCTGGACCGGCTGGTGATCACCGACGTCGACCCCGAGGCGGTGAACGTGCTCAAGGAACGGTTCGCCGACCGGGCCGAGGTTGAGGTGCGCGGGCTCGACCTCACCGCCGGCGAGTGGCTCGACCGCCCGGTCGAGACGGCGGTGGCCATCAACGTCCTGGAGCACTTCGAGGACGACGCGGGGCTGCTCGCCCGGCTGGCCAGATCCGTTGTGCCGGGCGGCACCATCGTGGTGTGGGTGCCGGCCTACCAGAGCCTCTACGGCGAGTTCGACCGCAGCGTCGGGCACGTCCGCCGGTACACCCCGGCGACGCTGCGGGCGGCCGCGCTGCGCGCCGGGCTCGCCGTCGAGTTGGTCCGGCCGGTCAACCTGCTCGGCGGGCTCGCGTGGTGGGGGGCGGTGCGGATGGGGCGGGCGATGTCGCCGCAAGGCGGAGCCGTCGGTCTGTACGACCGCGTCCTCGTGCCGGCCACCAGGGCGCTCGATCGGCTGCGCGTTCCCTTCGGCCAGTCCGTCCTGTGCGTCGCCCGTACGTCCGGAGCGGCCGGATAGCCGTACAGAGCACGTCCGGTGACCCCGATCATGCGATGGTTCCCGCCGGCGGCGGGAACCATCGCATGATCAGTCCCGGCCGACCGGCCGCCGGCGCCGCCCCGGCAGCCCCCGCCGCTCCCGCCGCAGCCGGCGGCGTTCGCGGCGCCAGGTGCCGATGACGACCTTGGCGTAGCGGTAGCCGTAGGTCAGGTTGCCGCCCTTTTTGGTGGTGCCGGCGGTGCGCAGGCGCATGGTGGCCGGCACCTCGCTCACCCGGTACCCGTTCATGATCACGCTGATCAGCAGCTCGGAGGCCTGATATTGCGGCTGGCGGAGCGTGACGTGGGCGGTGAGCGCGGCCCGCATCGCCCGCAGTCCGAAGGACGTGTCGGTGACGCGGTGCCCGGTCAGCACGCTGACCAGTCGGGCGAACACGTGGACGCCGAGGCGGCGCACCTTGTCGTAGGTCTCCTGGCGGCCGAGGATGCGCGAGCCGGTGACGAAGTCGGCCCGATCGGCCAGGATCGGGGCCAGCACCTTTTCGATGTCGGCCGCGTCGTATTGGCCGTCGGCGTCGGTGGTGACGATGTAGTCGGCGCCGCCCTCCCGGGCGATGCGATAGCCGAGGCGCAGCGCCGCGCCCTGCCCGCGGTTGACCGGCACCTCGCACACCAGCGCGCCCTGTTTGCGGGCGATCGCGGCGGTGTCGTCGGCGGAGCCGTCCACGACCACGATCGTCGCGGCGTCGAGATCGGTCACCTGGCGCGGGACCGCGTCGACGACATCACCGATGCCGCGTTCTTCGTTGTAGGCGGCGATCACCACGGCCACCGGCGGCAGCCGCACGCCGTACTCGGCGGTGAACTGCGCCATCGCCGCCGAGTCGACATCGACCGCGCCTGCGCCGCGCGCCGCACAGGCGGTCATGCGGCGCCCACACCGCTGGTGACCGGCGCGAAGTCCGGCCAGACGGTGGCCAGTCCAGAGGTGAGATCGTGGCGCGGCCGGTAGCCGAGCGCTCGGGCAGCGGAGATGTCGAGCACCACGGCCGGCATCTCTCCCTGCTTCGCCGACGTACATTCCGCGGGGATCGCCGCGCCGGTGACGGCACGGGCCGCCTCGATAAGGTCGTTGACGCTCGTGGACCGGCCCGACCCGACGACGAGAGGACCGAGATGATCGGTTTGCCAGGCCAGCGTCACGGCCTGCACGACGTCGTCGACGTGAACGTAGTCGCGCAGCTGGGTGCCGTCGCCGTACACCCGGACGCCGGTGCCGGCCGCGGCGGCCCGCATCAGTCGTGGTACGAAACTGTCCTTGTGGTGCATTCCGGGACCATACACGTTGGCAAAGCGGAGCGCGCACGTCAGCATTCCATAGGCGCCGTGGTAGGCGCTGAGCAGCATCTCCGCGGCCGCCTTCGTCGCCCCGTACGGGGTGAGCGGGCGCAGCGGGGTCCGTTCGCTGATCGGCGTGGCGCCGACGTCGCCGGTCACCGCGTTGGTCGAGGCGAACAGGAAGCGGGGGATGTCCCGCCGGCGGGCGCGCTCGAGCAGGT